>NZ_CP073137.1 GCF_023035675.1 Borrelia hermsii DAH
ATGAGAGGTACAAAAAAGCCTACCAAAAAACATCAATACAAATTAATCGTTTTAATATCAACATTAAACTACATGAACTTAAAGTTTAAAAAATACACTCAAAGCAACATACTTTATTACTTTAATGGAAATTTAAGACGCAATGGTCACAAAGAAACTACTCTTAAAACACTTCAAAAATATCTTTATAAATTAGAAAAAGAATTAGGTGTCACAATTAATTATTACAGACATTTGGGTGTTAACATGGGAACTGAAATTCACTATAACCTTAAGTATTCTAAAAAAGAATGTCATCGCATAATCAATAAACTCTTTAGAGAGAAAAAAGAAGAGAGGCACAAAGATCGTGTAAATGCTAGTCTTGAAAAAAGATGTAATAAAAAGGGGAGTGTAGAAAAAGGGGAGTGTATATATAATAATATATATAATAAAGATAAAGAAGAAAAGAAAGACATAAAAGAAATAGAAAAACTGCAAGTAAAAAAGTACGCTAAGAAATGCAATTTTAGATCAAATGCTTTCTTCTCTATTTTGAATTTAAAACTAGAAAAAGATGTTACAATTAAAGTGCTTAAGGTACTTAAAAGAACAGAAAACTTCATTGAAAAAACTAAACACAAGAAAAAAAGCAACATTAAGCCAAAAGAAAACAAGATTGCAAGTAAGCAAAAGGAATTAAGTAGAATACTGGATGAAACAAAAATTATCTTAAAAAATGAAGGCTATAATAGTAAACAGTTGGAAATCCAAATACAAAAGGTATATGAGCTATATAAAGATAAACCACACTTTATCATAGAGAACAATAAGTACAATGACTTAGAAAAGATAATAGGGAAGCTTAAAAAATCAGTTGAACGTGTTAAAGTAACCGTAAAAGAAGATGAGAAAGAAATTAGGAATAACGTATTTAGCATACTTCTTGAACAATTAAGACATAAAGTAGACACATCAGTTTTAATACCAATACTGAAAGAATATTTAAACAAACAGAACAAATTGGAGTATAACAAGGTATTTAGTAACCATTATTACTACGAGATTTTAGGATTAGTAGAAAATGGCGGGAATTATTTAAAATTAGGAGAACCCAAAAAAATTACGAGTTAAGGATTAGTTGTGGAGAGTGTATCAGAACGCCTCAAAACCAAAGAATTAGAGATTAAGAAAATAGAAAGAAAGCGTATCTTTGCTAAAGTAGAAGATAGAAATGGTAGAAAAATATACCACACAAAGATAATGAATGATTTATATGTATTTGGGGTTAATAAAAATCAAAAACATAAATTTTTCATTTCATTTAGAGGATTATTTCACAGAGGAAAAATCAATGAGTTTAATTTATTTTCTTTGAAAGAAAATGATAAATTCTTAGGGATTTTCTATGGGTATAGAAAACCAGTACAAAATATCATAACAAGATATGAAGAGAATGGGGTTATAAAGTCATATACCTTTTCAAGGGTTTATTACATAGAATTTAGATTTAAAAAGGGCAGTGTTTGTTGTTACATCAAAGGAATGTCTCGTTTGATTAAAAAAGAAAAATTAAAAACACAGTATAGTCAATTTTTACTTGAGCTAATAATAAATTTAGAGAGACAAGTATATGAATTTTACAATAAAAAATTACCAGACGGAGGGATAATTACTAAATGGATAGAAAAAAACCAGAAATAATCACTATAGCATCAATTAAAGGTGGTGTTGGTAAAAGCGTGCTAGCAATTATTTTTAGTCACATTTTGAAAGATTTTAATAAAAAAGTTTTATTGGTTGACTTGGATCCTCAAAACAGTTTAACTAGTTATTTCATCAAATACATAAAAAGTGTTGAAGGGCTTAATGTATATTACATGCTTAAAGAATATAGGAATTTTGATCTAAATAAATATTTAAATAAGATAAATAGTGAAATGTGCATTATACCTTCTCATCCAATTTTGTGCAAATTTGAACAAGAAGATGAAAGATATAAAGAACAATTATTGGAGCATTGCATAAGCAAGATTTTATCTAATAACAATTTTGATTATATAATGATTGATACACCTCCTAGTTTGAGTCCTTTACTATACAATGCTTTAAATGTTACAGATAAAGTTATAATACCTGTTCAACTTGAAAGGTGGTCTGTTGAAGCATTTCCTATGTTAATGGATGCAATAGAAGAAGTTAACATTTTTAAAAGTAAAAAAATAGATGTTTCAATAGTGGAGAATCAGTTTGTTAAAAATAGGAATACTTTCAAAGATATAGAAGAGTTGGTATTAAAGAATTATGGAATGTTGATTAAAGGTAAAATTCATAGTCTTAACAGTATTAAAGTTTTAATTAACGAGTTAAAAGAACCTGATATTCAAGCAATGTATTACAAAGAAGCTCAGGAAGCTTTAGAGAAAATAGTAAAAGTACGCTAGCGTACTTTTATGATATTTGAAAATAAAGGAGGAAACAATGTCTAGAAGTCAGAAAAAGGAGATTGTTCTTAATAACAGAAAAATTAGTGTTAATCAATTTGAAAGGAGTAATGATAAAGATGATGAAATGGAATATGAAAGTTATAAAAATCAAATAAGAAGAATTACTGTAAGTGATATAAACAATAAAATTGAATTAATGGAAATTTTATATAAAATAAGGATGAAAAAACTTTATCAACTTGATGGATACAAAAAATTTGAAGATTTTCTTGAAAAATTTATTATAGCAAGGAGTCAAGCATTCTTGTATTTACGGCTTTATAAAAGAGTATTATCGGGTGATTTAAAAATAGAGGAAATTAAGCAATTTGGATTTAGAGAGGCGTATAAAAGAATTAAGAAGTCTGATATAGATAAAAATATTTCAAAAGAAAATCCAATAAAGCCATTAAGATTTCAGCTTAAGAGCCAGGAGAGTTATGATTTTTATAAGAAAAATGCCAAGTTTACTAGTTACTTTTTAGATAGGGTTTTTAAGGACAAAAAAGATTTACTCGAAAAGTTTATGAAAGAATTTGAAAGTTTAAAAAGCTAAATGTAAGGAATTATTTATGAATAATTTAGCATATAAGACATATAGAAGATAAGATTTAAGAATGGGGTTCTTAGATAAGGGGTTTACTGAAACGCCAATAGATTTCATTTTACTTCATAATGACAATTATACTTTTAAAGTTTTAAGAGAAAAGATGAACTCATTAAAACAATGAATCATTTTTAGAAAAAATTTCTTTAAAGAAATAGAAAGTAACAATACGATGATTCAAGAAGAAATGAAAAGAGATAATGCAGTACTATTAGAAAAGCTTAGTGTAGGAAATAGAATTCTCACTGTTATTACAGCAATAGAAATATCGATAATTATAGCTATTATAATGTCATTCATAAGTAAGTTCTTTATAGGATAAAAAAGTTACTTATGAATGAGGATTGATTTTATTTGAAATTTGTTGTATTTTATTAGTATTAGTAGTGCTATTTGTTTAGGACTCCTAATGTTATTGTGTTCGATTCACAAAGGCTTTAGGTCTTGATTAAACATTCTTTTTAAGAGTTTTTAATTAAGGCCTAAATTTTTATCTTCAAGTTTAATGATTTGATATATTATTTTTTGTAAAGTTTTTTATTAAAAACATTTTGTTAAAAAGTTGACAAAAACTGGTATTTGATATATTATTTTGTTTATAAAACACAATAGATTATAGGAGTTAAATATGAGTAATGCAAAGAATATAACAAAACCTGAGATATCAAATACGATTAATACAATAACAGAAAAAATGAATTCAAGTAATATTTATGAGGTATGGGAAGCATATAAGAGTATGCATGGACTTAAAAGGATGGATACTCAATCAGAGAGAGAAATCTTAACTTTACTACAAGTAAATAATCTAAATCCATTCAAGAAGGAAGCATACATAATCCCATTTAATGGGAGATATGCAGTTGTGGTAGCATATCAAACATTACTTATAAGGGCATATGAGGCAGGGTATAGTAAATATAGCCTTGAATTTAAAGAAGAGATGGTTAAGACAATTAAAATTGATTCTAAAGGTAATAAAATGGTACAAGAAGATTGGCAATGTACAGCTTACTTCAAATCAGAGCATGGTAATATTTATAGTTTTTCTGTTTTATTTAATGAGTATTACAAAAACTCACCTATTTGGAGAGAGAAACCAGTATTTATGTTAAGGAAATGTGCAGTTAGTTGTCTATGCAGAACTTTGCCAGGCGCGGGGCTTGAGAGTATGCCCTATATAAGAGAAGAGTTAGGAGATACAGATGATCTTTATGAAGCTCATAAGGCACAACAAATAGGGCATACTGAAACTGAAAAAATAGTGACTAAAGAGATGCGCCCTGTTGATTATGAGTCTGTTACCAAAAGTGATAATAAGCATGTACCATCCAATCTATCAATTGAGAGTGAGGAAGATAATGATGCAAATACCTTAGGAACTAGACAAGACACAACACAGGAACAATCTAAGGGTGTAGAAACCCCACCTGTAGATGTGAATAGAGTTGTGAAATCTAATAATACTAATACAGTAGGAGTAAATAAAGATAATAAAGCTAATTCAATTAAGTTTAGTTGCTATAAAAGTCTTCTTATAGCAGCACGTGGTATGCATAAGCATTTGGTTGATAAACCATTTAAGAGTATATCGCAGATAAATGCATATTTAAGTGCTATAAAGAAGGGGGATGATTCTTCCTTTTTAGAGTATTTTAATATGAATAAAGCTTTAAGGAGTGTTAACTATTGGATAGAACTCATTAGAGAATATATATTTAAGAATAATCATCTTATGAGGAAGTTAGATCAATTTGAGGCATTTATAGCGCTTATGCAGCCTAAATATGAGGATAGTCCACTCAGATTATTTGGATTCTTGTCAAGAGAAGAAGAATTAAGATATTTATTTGATACATAGATGATAATTTAAAGCAAATAAGCCCCATTAGGGGCTTTAAATAATATTAATTTTGTAATTTTGAATATTTTTTGTAAACCGCTTCAGCAATAGGTTTAGTTATCTTGATGTATGCTTTGAAAATGTTGATATTAAACATTAAATCCTGGATTGTCTGTTCAGACTTGAGTGTAGAAGAATCAAAATAAGTAAACTTAGGATACTTTGGATCATTAACTTTCTTTTTTGTACGTGTTAAGAATACTTGCAAGTACATAACATAATCAGCTAGCTTAGCTTCATAAGTACTTAATTCTGTGAGGGTTTGGGTTTTAGGAAATGTTGGTTCTTCCGTTAGAGAAGCAATAGATGTACATGAGAAGATAAGCGTTAAGAAAGTTAAATTTACTAGTTTTTTCAAATTAGGCCTCCTTTAACATTTTGATGTAAGTACTCATGAGCTTATTACGTTTAGCTCTAAGTTGAGAAATGTATTTTGAATAATCATCATAATCCCCAGCAGTTTCTATTATCTCGATGTTGAGCCTTAGTATTTCTTCAATTTCAGAGAGTAGTTTGATAGCTTCCTTTTGTTCCATTTGATATACACTTGCCTCATATAGTGAGTAAAAATAATTAACCACTTTGGTGAAAATATTAATGTAGGTTACGGTGTTTTTACCTTGGTGGTTATTTTTTATAATTTCTGTAAATTTGTTTAGGATATCAACACTTAATTTAGCAGTACTTAATTTCATTTGACCTCCTTTTCAATTGATGAGATTTCTAATGGTAATTGCATATTATCTGGATTGCTATTAACCTTTTCTATAAATTTTTTGATTTTAGTTTGGATAGGTTCAAGTGTTTCTCTTATTTGCGGAGTTAAGGCATTCTCTAACCTTTCCATATTTTGTGTATAGATAATCTGATATTCTGTGTAAATGTCATTTAGTAGCATGAATGTTTTATGAGCATTTTCATTAAACGACCCATCTTCAAAATTAGATAGGGCATCAAATAATGTTACAATTGCATTTAAAGCAGTATCTAAAGAATTACGATCAAGTATCATAAATCCTCCTTTTCTTTGTCTCTGTCATGTATTTTTATCTTACTTAATAAGATACTTAGCATATCTTTGATTACTGGTTTGAAAATCAAACCCAAACTTAATATAAAAATACTAATAATGATTAACTTCACTTCATTGATGTTAATTAGTTGAAGTAAAAAATCTAATATGTTATTAATACTTAATTCATTCAACTTTATCACCTCGTGTTTATAATTGGTAAGCTACAACTATATAGCAAAGAATAGCAAAAACTATATAAAGTTATAACTTTACTAAAACCGGAACACGATTACCATTTATATATCCACGTTTTTGAATGTACCATCCTCTAAGTACTGGACATAAAATATCTACATAAGCATTCATAGCACCGTAATAATATGCTATTGACTTTTGTGAGCTATCAGTGTATTTAAGTGCTACTTTTTTTGCATATTTAGTACCAGACGCATTGATTGTGAGATCAACAGTAATGTCTAAATAAATAGGGTTATCATCATCAGATGTATAAAATAAGAGTTCAACTTCTTGATTTGAATATTCTGATGTCATGTCTAATACGTAAGCTTGATTCTTAAAATAAGATGGGTAAATATATGAACTTGTAGTTTTGCTTTTTGTTGTAGTAAACCCAGAAGGAATTCCTGTTAAATATTCAGGTACTGGGGATTTTTGTAGCGTACTATAATTCATAATTACAAACTTATCATTTTTAGTTAATGTAGTTGATGATATATTTCCTATAATTCTGTCTCTTACTTTATCAGAAATATTATAAACACCGTTATTGGCATTGTTGAGTAATTTTTCAAGCACTTTATTATAAGCTTGATTTATAAAGTTTTCATTTGCTAATAGTTCAGTAGCAATTGTATCTTTAATGACTTCTTTGAAATACTCAAGTCCTTCATTTTTGAAGATTTTGTCTTTAGTTTTTTTAAGAAAATTTTCATATGTAATTGCATTGCAATTAGAACTTCCATCATCAAGTAGCATTAAATCAGTTTTTTGAATATCACCAACTCTGTTTAGGTTGTTGATTTGGATAAATTCTTCTTCATCAATTAAGAGTTTCTCTTCACTTGACATTAATGTTCTCCTTAATTAAAAGTAATAATTTCTATGTTTTCATTATTTGTAATTTTTAAGACACGTCCTATAGGAATGAGATTTTTTATAAATGCATAAATTGAGTGTGAATATCCTTTAGGAAGGAAATTGAATGTTAAAAATTTATATGCCGTTTTAAATCCTTTTTTTGTTTGATGTAATCGAATACGTTTTGGTTTATGCCCTTTAACGGTGCTAGGAGAGATAAAGGAAATAAAGTTAGTTTTTATCCTGTTTAATAATTTTATGTTAATTACACCAGCTTGTGGGGTAGTAACTTCAATATCGACATTTAAGAAGGCCTTAAAAAGTCTTATAAATGATTCATCAGTGCCAATATGACGTAAAGCAAAAAGTACACTATCAATGTTTGCTACAAGTGATTCGAGTGGTTGGCTTTCAGAGTAAAAGATTCTAAATAGATTGGATAACCAAATGGCAATAAAACGTGATGAGCAGTGGCGTGTAGCAGTAATGCTTGTGAAATTAGAATTTAGACTTTTTAGTTCTAGGTACATTGTATTTGCATACTCTAATTCATTTTGTATGAACTTTTCAACCCCAGTATCTTGAAGATGGATGGGTATTTGCATTTTTAATAGCTCCTTTAAGTTGTAATGTCAATGATTAATCTGTCAGTAAGATTGAAGATAAGTATTTCCTCAGGCTTAACTTCAATATTAGTATTTTCCTTAAATTCTGAATCAGTAATGCTTGCAATTTTAGTGTCATCTGTGTCTTTAATGCAAGCATATATTTTCATACTCTTAATTCCCTTAATCTCATTAACAGGAGCTATAAAATCTTGATATTCAAAGCTGATACCCATATCAGGATAGTTATTAGTTACAATACGTTTGTATATATCTCTTATTTGCATGTCTATGTTAAGATATATGTGATTCTTAAGATCAAGTTGATATTTTACTTTAAGGTATACGTATTTTTTCTTTCCTAAAGATATTTTATAGCTTTTGAGTTGATTATGAGTGTTAAGGCCATCAATTGTGATACTACCATTAAAGAGTGTACCTACAGGCATAGTTGAATAAAGCACTTTCCAAAGTTTGGCTTTAAATGTAGAATCAGTGATATCAGTTTTACTAGAATTTAGTAAAGAGTCATTTAATATAAGATAAATATCAGCTGTTCCGGCTTTAGAATCAATATTGACGTACTCTATTTCTTTAAGTTTAAGCAATGATGAACGAACCGCATCAAAGGTAGTACTCTTAACACTTATGTGCTCTTCGATTGCCTTAAAGTATTCGCCACCGGGACTTACTTTAGAGAAAAATGAATTAAGTTCATCAATGATTTGTTCTTCAATTGTTGCAAGTGAGGTTGCAATAATATTATAAATGGAGGATGGGTCATTATTAATGACAATCCCATGCATATCTCGTAAGTATGCTCGTTTGGCATTAACTATTTGTTGGATATTCTGTTTTAGAATACCAAAATCAGGATCAAAAAGAATGCTCATATTCTAATCTCCATATTTAAAGTGTCGTTTGCAAATTCAAATATAATGTTTAATGTGTTATTTTTAGTAATTGTTTCAATGTTGACAACATCAATTTTGAGGTCTTGTATAATGCTTGAAAAGTAAGTTTTAATTTGTGTTAAAGAGCTTGTCTTAGCAAACCTTGTAAAGAAATTATAATCAAATCCCCAATTAGGAGCATTCTTAAGACTACCCTTTGGAGTTCTTAAAAATATAAATAAACGTTGCTTTTGTTCATTTATTCCACTAGTTAATGCTAAGTCTTTTTTAAAAACCAAATTAAATTGATTGTCAATCTGTAAATCCAATCTTTAACCTTTTAATGATTCTAATTTAACCTTTAACCGGTAGTAAATATAGCACTATTTTGGCAAAAACCTATTTTAGTAACATATTTATTTTAGTTGTAATTTTTACAAGATTGCTGTAAAAGCTAGGTTCAACACTAGCATTTCCAATGACCCGTAAATTTTGTAGACAAGAAACAATTTCTTCTAATACTGCCCTTAAGCTTGTATTGTTAGCTTTAATGTCTATGGGGTTTTGTATGTCAATTGCAAAGTCATTAACTTTGATAGTAGCATTTTGCATGTTAATTGGCCTTAGAATATAAAAATAGTTTTTGTCAAAATAATGATTATCATCCTCATTAAAAAGGTTAATACTACTTTGAAGTAAGATTACCCCGTCATTTTCTTTAAGATTAAAATGCATGTTTGATATATTGCGTGTCTTAATTTCTAAGTCTGTGTGTCCAGAGAGCAAAACAACACCTTCTTGTGTAGAGGCGTTAAAAGATTTGATTATTCCTATTTTAGAGATAAAAATGTTTCTATAAGTCCATAGTTTTATTTCTTCTTGTGTTAACGGGGAGCCTTTCATTTGGCTATTCATTCTGTATATTTCATAATTCAAGTTCATTTATTTAGCTGTCCCATTTATTTCTAAGTAATTAGAGTCATCATAAAGCTTAAGGATAAGTGAGCATTCACCAGTATTGCTTAAGATAGCATTAGACTCTATAATACTGCTCTTAACTTCTTTTCCAAGCGAGTCAATGAATTTTACCCTGTCACCAACTTTCAGTTTGTGTGTGTACATAACTTTGGCATTCCAATATATAAATCTTATACTTAAAGTACTGCCAATAGTAATCTCTTGTTGAGGAATAAACTCAAGACCAAAATCTTCAAGAGGTAGATAATTTGTATTTTGCTCTGCAGGTGTGGCGTTAGTAAAAATGTAATTACACTCAACATGAGTGTTCCCGAGAGCCGATTCTTTAATAAGTTGTGTATGCTCCTTAGGTACAATATCTGTTCTAACACTTTGAACATACTTTTTAGTTATCTTTTCAAGAAACTCAAGAGGAGTATTTGCACAAAAACTTTCTGTTATAATTTTTGTTCTCTCAGCATAGCTCATATTGATAATGCATTTACCAGGAAAAGCTGATTTAATTGCATTCTCTACACTCATTCCCTGGAATTGATTTATTTTAAGCTTGCGATTGAAATAATTACTTTTTGTTGCCAAATGAATTTCAAGGTCAACACTAAAATCTCCATTGGGATAATCAGTACTCATAGGAACACCCAAATAACCTGCCATAATAAAGTCATAATCTTTAGAGTCTGCGAACTTTTTATAAGATATTTTTACAATATCTCCTTCATTTACATTATCAGTAAAGTCTATAGGTAGGTTCCAAAGGGTTAGCTTGCTTTTCTTTGCACACACATAATTGTTACTTGAGTACATATCAGATATTGATATGTCAATGTGTATTCCATCTTCAGTTTTAATTATAATTTTAGGCTTTTCTTCTGATGTGATATTCTTAGTGCTAGTTTTACTTGGATTATAAAATTCGATTTTGAAGTCGTATTTGATAAGTCTACATTCCATGAAGTTATCCTTTATATATTGAAAATGTTTTAAGAACTTCTAAGGTAAGACTAATTTCAACCTCATCAAGGTATACTGTGTCCTTAAGGGTAAGAGAGGTAATTGCAACAATACCCCTAAATCCTAAAGTTGGACTGTAGAAACTAAATGGTACACTCTCTTCAACTCTATTAATAAGTTGTTGTTTTGCCAGATTACTGGTATGAGGAAAGATTAACTTTCCAAAAGCCGTATTAGCCGAGAATTTAAGCAGTTCCTTATAAGCACTAGTTAATACAGCATTATTTAATGTGATAACTTCACCAGTGAAAGTTGGATTGTAACTTACATATTCAGATTTACGTGTGTAGTAGTCAATTACAGGACGCTTTGAACATGTTGTGGTGTAAGTTGTGCTAATTAGTTCAGTTTTGGGTAAGATGAAAAATCCTTGTGGAACGTATCCCAGTCCCTTAAAGTCCATCCTTGGACATAAACTTAAGAAGTTATATGCCATAAACACACTAGAAATTTCATTGAATGTTTCTTTAAGGATACTTGTTACTTGTGATGGAGTAAGCTTTAAGAAGTCTAGTGTTGCCTTTACTGGTGCTGTGTCTTTATATTTATGAATGAAGTCTGTTGTAAGCTGTGGTATCATATTTAAATGCTCCTTAAGGTGTTCTTATGCTTGCGTCTGTTTCTAATTTTGATTCAGTATCAGTACTTAAGAGTGGTGAATGGCTTTTATCTGTTGTAGGTTTTGAACCAAATAACCATTTGTATGCCCAATTAGGCAGTGTTAATTTTAGAATTTGATTTCCAAGCTTTATAAGCCATTCGTTAATGTCACCGAAAAAACTTTTAATTCCGTCTATTATGGGCTCAACAATATGTGTTTTGACGGTAAAACCTGTTAACCATTTAGCTATGGTTTCTATTTTTTCCAACATGGGTTGGAATACACTAGCTGAAAGTTTTCCAAATGAATCTTGAGCTTTATCCAGACTATCCTTAATTTTTTCAGCTTCACTAGCATAAGTAGGAAACTCAAGAGAGTTCCAGTCCTTAATAATTTCTTTTAATTTGTCTGTTCTGTAATCAAAGGTATAACCAGTTGCTACTCTGTCATATTCCATTTCGGCTCGTTCATTATATTTATCAGTAAATTTATTAAATGAACTCATAATGTTATAAAGAGAACCGCTTTTGCCTTGCAAGAATTCTGCTACTGCAGTAATAGCAGAATTCTTATCACCAACAACCCCGGTAGATTTAAGCTTTGCAGCAAATGCTACAGCCTGCTTAAGATTATCGTCATTGTTTTGACCTAAGTGTTGTAATACTTTTCTAAGAGTCCCAGCAGAGTTGAGAAAATCTTCTCTTTCAATGCTGTTCCCAAAACCAGGTATGCCTTGAAGCATGCTATCAAGTTTGCTCTTTTCATTTGTTTTAAATACTCTTGAAGTAATTAAGTCAAGCTTTTGAAATCTAGCATCATTAAGTATAGATTTTTTTGCAAAATTCAAGATATCACCAATACCACTTTGAAAGGTATGACCCACTATATGTCCAAGAGCAGTTCCAGTAGCAATTTTCAAAATGCTACCGCCTTTAAGAATACTTTTTTGGATAGCTTTGTGAAGTATTGTTTCCTTATGCTTGCCACTTTTCATTTCTTCATATTCTAATCGTCTTCGGTCTTTACTTGACATAAGTGAACGCTTGAATGCTTTTTTTCTAGCTTCTTCAAATTTGTATCCTAGCTTAACAAGTTTTTTAGTTTCAGTAAATCTAAACTTTTCTACCCTTTCTCGTAATTTCTCATATTTGGTTTGTTTGGCTAGTTCACGTTTCTTCTCAGATAAGTTATGTTTTAAGATATCTTTAGTGCTCTTTAGAGAAGATTTTTTAGGTTTAATTAAATGTTCTAGTTTAGAAATGTCTTTTTCTAATGATTTGCGAGTTGATGCATGATCTAGCACTCCTGTAAATTTAATTGTAAATTTTGGAGTATTCATAACATTCCCTTAGAGAGAGTCATTTCAAATATTTGCTTTTCAAGTTTCAGATTCGATATTTTGTAAACCTCATTTAGTTCTTCGTAGTTCAATGTTTTGACTTCATTTAAAGTGCAAATACCCATGATAACAGGAAAGAAATATTTGTTTTGTTTTATCTCTTCAAGTAACTTAAAATATTCAAGTTTGGTTTCATTAAAGATTTTACTTCCATTATGGATTTTCATCCTGTATCCCCATTGATGTTTGTTGTGACTTGATATTTTGTATTATCTGTTCATAATTCCAACTATCATTAATGTAATCAAATTGTACAAATCCATCAGCATTATTTAGATAATGGCTTAAGTAAACTAAAGTTGGTTTCTTAAAGTCAGGATCTGATTTGAATACATCAAACTGAATTGAGTAAAGTATGTACTTAAGATAATCTTTGTAGTAAGTAATGTACTCTCTATTTTCATTTAAAATAAAGTAAAATTCATCTAAAAAGCCAGGTTTAATCATAAGGTCTGTTATTGCTCTTAAGTATTCAAGATTATTAAGTTTTTTGATGCCTTCATTTTGTGAAAATCCTAATATAGAGTCCCATTCGTAAACGGGCAGTACTCTTACTTCAAATGTAAAAGTCTTATCTTTAGTTAATATATTCATTTTGTAACGCGTAATCATAAAATCCTCCTTAAGCGTTCAAAATTAGGTGTTTACTGTGCAGTTAACCGCTCTGATTTCAAATGTAACCTTTTCAGCTTCAGCAGAATAACTTCTTGAAGGTTCTTCTGCAAAAAATGCATATTGAGATACAATTTTGATGTCTTCTAAGTCATTGAATACTAAATCTAACATCTTTGCAGTTTTACTTTGATGAGTATTATAAAATTGGTCTTTTGAAAGCTTTGTTAGCAATTTGTACTCATAAGATCCAATTGTAACTTCAATATTGAATATGAAAGTAATGGTTCTAGGATCCCTGAAGCTAACTACGGGGAAACCCCTATCTTCACTGCTAGCTACCGCTCTTGTTGTAGGTTCACTTGTAAGTTCTAACTTACCACCTTGAACTTCATTCCCACCAATTGAAAAAAATATGTTCCTTAAATCATAGTATTGTTCCATTCTCAATTCTCCTTCAAGCTATTTAGATAACTATTTATATCTTGTGCTGTAATGTTTAAAAGGACAGCGTTCATAGAGTGGTTATAAGTAATCTCTATTGATAAGAAAAGCTTTAGCTCGGGTGTTGGTGATATGTGAATCTTAAGCTTGGAGTAAGCAACAATAATATTCCTATCAATGAAACGTTTAAGCATACATTCAACAGCAGCACTGTAAGCATTATCTCTTTTTCCTGAGAGTTGTAGTTCTGATAGTTTACTATTCTGTCTACCATTAACATTCCATACTCTAATAAGCTCGGATGTAAGTTCAGATTTGATATAATGATAAGTAAATATTTCGTCAATGGGAGTTCCTTCAAGAGTTACTCCTTCCTTAAAAGCCATAACACCATCAAGACCAGTCTCATTAAGCAATGAGTAAAAGTTAATATTAGCATTCCTAAGTTTACAGGTTATAGAATCATCAGTAATAGGACTCATACCGCTAAACTTAAGTCCATAAGGGTTTACAGCATGAAATATACTCGCTTCATGTAAGTATTTAGATATAAATCTTAAGTGTAAGTATTCCTCTCCTTTAGAGTGGATAACAATAATTTTAGATTTAGAATTCGTACCATTTTTAAACAACTCTTTTATTTCAGATTCTTTTGTTGCAAATACAAAGAAGTGAGCAGGGTCTTTAAAATGAGTATAATCATCCTTATATATTGTAAGCCCATCACCACCATCACTGTTACTTGAATAAGTATTAATAAGGGCAACAAAAGTATATCTATTGTCTCTAAGTTGGGTTTTAATTGCCTTTGCTTCGGTTCCCTCTTTATATATAAGTAGCTTGACTGATCTAAGTCCGGCATCACCTGCTGAGAAGAATGCTTGCATTGCTTTTTTTAGGTATTCTCTCTCCTTATTAAATTCATCCTCACCATTACTTCCTTCTTTTTCAAGTGCCTCGATTTGTTTTTCAAAGCTATTTATATTTAAGTTTAATATCTTTACCTTAGGTGTTGAATCATTGAGTTTGATCTTTGCACATTTATACACTAGTAAGGGTGTATAGTAACTTACATAGTTTATATCTAATTCAGAATGTGCCAAATTCACACTGATTGTATCTTGTGGCATTCTGTTCTTCCTCCTTAATTTGTTTTTCTTTTACTTGTACATTAGCTTTAAAACCACAACTTGCAGAGTATGCTAACTTACTATAATTGCTTTCAATATCAATAAGACCAGAATTTTGCATATTGGTTGTAGCATAAATGTAAAACTTTAGATCTATTTCATGAGTGCTTATACCTTCTTCAGGTTTGAATGTAAACCGTTGGGTACCTAAGTCATGTAAAAAATCACTAAATAACGTATAAAGTGACATAAGTCTCTTATATGCATTCTTATTAACGTTTGCAAATGCCATGAAATAGATTTGGAAACAGATACCAAATTCATTTACATTTTTGTAAAATGAACCGGTTCTTAAGTTGTGATTAAAGAGACCTAAGGTATTTTCAAATTTTATTGCAAGGATATTGGGCTTTTTTATTGTATGTTCAGACATGTATGGATGGTTATGCGTATTTATAATATCAACATCAAGTTTATGAATGCTTGCAAATTTAGTGAAGTCTTTTAAAACTGATATTAGAGATTGATTTATAGTAGCAATATCCAGTATCATTCATTTATCCTATATTCAATGGTCTTAAGCATAAGTCCGCTGCAACTGAGTGGTACCTCAGGTGTTTTGCTACCCCTTCTCTTTTTTAAAGCAATTGTCTTAGGAGAGAGTGCAGGTTTTACTTTAGATGCTAATACGTAATTTTTATAATATTCTATAAATGCATTTCCCAAAGCATTCATACCATTTTTAATGCCTTTATTAAATTCGTTATTCATATAATTGGTATTAACGTATTCTCTAAACTGAGAAGAATTAGCTACTTCAGTCAAGTGCTTACGTATAGGTAAATTCTTAGTACCCATTTCATGTATAAATGCTACCAAAGCACGTCCCCCAAACCAACCAATCTCTAATTCTACTTCTCTAAAACCTTTTATCTCCATTCCAAACCCCGTAAAATTAAAGTCTTATAACCAACGCTAGAGTCAATCTTTATAATTTCAAAAAATGAACCCTCAAGTGATACTCTGTCTTTAATTTCAAAATTAATCTCAGCATTTGTGTAAAGCTTTGATAAGTTTTCCAAGTCATAAATATTAGAGTCATTAATTTTTACAAGTTCTTGTGGAGAGATATCGATAATAATTCCAACAAATTGAGTGTAATTATTTTTATCGAAATTAATCTCAGGGCTTTCAAACTCATCATCATGCGAATATGTTCCTTTGTAAAACCGGAAGTATGATTCTTCACGAAACCTGCCAATCATGCGATCTGCCATACTAGCAAGTCTTTCTCTTGTACTCATTACACAACACCTATGCAGTAAGTCTTACGCGCTCCTGACTTAATTTGTGTGATAAGCTCTTCAAAAGAGGAACAATAATCTTTACTCCCACAATTCAATTCGGTACCTGAGGATGGATAATAATCAATCTCAAGCTCACCAAATTTTTCTTTTTTGATTTGTTCAAGACCAAACTCACGAATCACACCAGAACGCTTTAGATGGCAACCTATGTGATAATAAAGCAGTAGAGATGCTTGACTAATATTTAATGTGCTAAGGTTAACACCACGTGTATTAAGTATCATCTCAAGTAGCTTTGCTTGTTCTTCAAACTTTGCAAAACTTAAATCCTCTTCAGATAAATCTAAGAGAGCTTTAATTCGTAAGTAAAGCTCTCCAAAACCTTCTGATGATTCTACATCACTATCCATAAGTCACAATTCCTTAACTTTGCTTAATATCAACTCTTAAAATAGTCTTCTGTGTTGCCAAAAGTCCACCAAGTACAAAATCAATGTATGAATGAGCAATATCAGTTGAATCCTTATCAACTTGTTCATTTGGCATTGGTAACATATATTTACTTGGTTTGAATTTAATTAGTTCTGCATTTAATGGATAAATTAGTATCTGATTTGAGAGTAAGTTACTTGTCTGTATATATACTTCTTGTCTATTATTTACAGCTTTAATAGTCTTAACCAAAAAGTCTTCCCAAGAGTCAGTTGAAGAATAAATATTAGATGATGAGGACGCATTTGGTATTGCATATGGTTTTACAAGTTTCAAACTGGTTGCTTGGTCAACTAATACCATCATAGGAGTAGAAAATTCATCACCAAGTTCTAACTTTGCAAGTCCTGATTCAATCTTTTCAAAGATCTTATCCATCTTATCTTTATCACTACTGCTTACTTCTTCTTTGACTTGATCTGGCATATTAAGTAGGCCATACATATTAGGAAGCATACGTTTTTGATTCTTTCCATCTTTTTGGATTGAAACAGTACCCGTTAATATGAAGTGATTTATAAGTTTAATAATCTCATTACTTGCAAGCTTATATGCTTCCTTGAAAGGCAATAAATTATTATTTACATCGCCTGCATAATCATTATTTTTATAAAACTGCTCAGAAGTTTGCTTTAAATGTCTAAACTTATATTGTAATTTAAAGTAGTTAAGCTTGACTGCTTCTGACCTAAATCCTATTGTTGCAATAGTATTAACTTTATTTACTAATGTTGTTGGATTAGCGTTAAGAAACGCATCCCATTTAATTGTTCTTAAATATCCGGTCTTTAAATCAACATCTTCGATTTGTTCATTTGAAAACCAGTTGTAAAATACTGGTAGCTTCATTTCAGGAAATATATTTGCTATTTCTTTAGCATAATAATTTTGATCATATAATTCTGACATTTACAAACTCCTTTGATTTATTAACTTGGTTTACCTTTATTGCCATAAACAGCTACATGTACTACGTAAAGTTTATCGGTACTATCAAGTTCGATTGAATCTGATAGGGCTACTACACTAATTTTGTTATTACTTGAACTATTCTTTTCAACCTGTCCATCTGAATTAAATTTAAGCTTATCTTTTCTCTTGATGGTATTATCTTTTGCAACAAGATACCCTTGAAAGCTATTTGTAATAGGTATTACTGTAGCAGTTTGTGTAAACTCATCAATATCTGTGCAGATACCATAAAGGTCATCCTCACCCCCAGCCTCAACATGTGGTTCATAGTGCGGTTTACTATTATCTGATGTTGTATCTACAACAAGCTTTACTCCTCTTTTATATGGATAACCTTTAAAAAAATAATTCTTAAGTTTGTCGTGCCTACTAGTTACAGTTCCACCAGAATTACTAAAATGTAAATTTTTATTCCTAAAATCAGCTGTATTACTAAAAGTACCAGCATCCCTGGTAGGATTCTTCATTAACTTTTTTATTTTCTTAGCTTGTTCTTCATATTTATTTACTAACTCAGTTACATTTGACAATTTAATCCTCCTATTTTAAGAAACTGCCCTATTACCATAAAGAGCTATCTTTACTAAATACAATTTATAATCTTCTTGTCCTTTTTTAGATTCATCATCAGTAAGCTGCAATGTAAATATGTTACTAAGTGCAATTGCGTTAATTGAAACTGATGAAGAACTAGATGTCTTAAAGGCTTCTCCATTTGAATTGAAATCTAATTTATCACCAACCTGAATACCAGAAGAATTTTGCGCAAATACATATCCTTCAAAATTATTTGTTATTGGTATTACTGTTGCGATATTAGTATATTCATCAATATCAATGCATATTCCATACATATTTTTGCCATCAGAAACTTCTACTTGAACTTCATCAGGTTTACCTGTTTCAATTTTTAATTTAACAGCACGTTTGTATGGAAATCCAAAAGCTGGGTATTCTTCTAATTTATCTGTGCTACTTGATAAAGATTGACATATAGCATCAAATGTTAAATTTTTATCTCTAAATCCAGTCTTGGCTTTAAAAACAGCAGGCTCATCATCAAAACTTTTAGAGTATTTCTTTAATTTTAAGATACACTCTTTAAGGGTCTTACCCTCAGCAGTCTCTAGTGCCGCTGCATGTCTCTTACCTCTTCTCCTCCCCTGTGTAGAGTCCTCTTGTATGGAAGCTTCTTGTTCTACTTGTTGTTGTAAAAACTGGACAATTTCAGTATCATCCATTGAAGAATAAATGTCAGAATCAAGTGATTCATTTGGCACATTTGGTGTTAAGCTTGCTTGCTGACCCTTGCTACTCACTTTTAGCTGACCCCTCTATTTCCAAATATACTTACAAGCGCTATGTATAGATTTTCATTGATTTTAAATGCTTTCGATAAGGCAATACCATTAATAGTGCGAGAACCTGAACCACTGTCATTTTCAATCTCTCCATTCGTATCAAATTTCACTTTTACACCAGGTGTAATGGAAGATTGGCTACTTTTTTTTACTACCAAATATCCAGTAAAATTGTTTGTTATTGGCATTACTGTAGCAGTACCAGTAAATTCATCTATATCAGTACATATACCAAAAAGGTCAGCACCACCCCCAGCTTCAACACAAGGTTCATAACCATCCTCAAAAGATAACTTTACTCCTCTCTTGTATGGATATCCTTTAACAGGATAATTTTCTAATCTGTCAACACTGCTAGTTATAGTCCCACCTTGATTTGCAAAGTGTACTCCTTTATCCTGAAAACCTATATCTACATGAAAAAGACCAGCATCTCTATTCGGGTTCTTCATTAGGTCTTGTATTTCTTGTACCTTCTTATCATATTCGGTCTTTAGTTGTGTTATATTGGTCTGTGACATATATACTTATCTCCTTTTAAGCAGTTTTTTGTTTTCCAAGCTTATAAAACTCATTTCTTCTCTCTTTATAAGCATTAGCAATAGAAATATTAAACTCATTAAAGTTTTGAGGACTAAAGTTAGGATCTAAGATTGATATATCCTCATTTGTTAAGTTAAGTTTAATCTCACCTTTGGAACTGATACTTGTAGCTTGGATTCTTTTCTTTATATTTACTTTAGCAAGGTTTACAAGTTGTTCAAGCACTTCTCCATCTAAATGACTAGTATCTCTTACCTTAGCAATAGCTTGAATGTCTTCAGCTGGTACGTACTTTCTAACAAGTTCCCTACGTTGTGCTTGCATTATATCTTTTAATAAGTAGCCTTTAGCAAGTAGTGTCTCTTTATTAAAATGCGAACTTAAATGTTTGCGTGCTAAAGTATCAATCTCATTAATACGAGAAGCCTCACTTAATAATTTATTTTCTTCTTCCAAGCGTGCTTGCGTATCGGCAAGCTCCTTTGATATCCTCTCATTAATACTTAAATTCTGACTATCAGATTCTCTTGTTGCTTTATATGCTTTATATTCTTCATATTCCTTTAAACTTAAAGTAATACTATTTTTATCCTCTTTATTATCCTCTGTACTTTGCATCAAGTTATCCTCTTGTGTATTATTTACATTTTCTTGTATTTCTTGGTTCACAAACTCTCCTTTTATTGTTCATAAAAAAATAATTTTGCTCTTAAAGCGTCAAGTTCTCTTTGACTTAACGTATTGCTTGATTCTAATTCCTTATATTTAAGGGTTAATTCTATAAGTCGCAAATCTCTCTCATACTTTTCTTCTTCAGTTAGCACATGCAATGAATTAAATCTCATGTCTAAGTAGTAATGCTTACCCAGTTTACTATTACAATTAATTTCTAGCTCTTCTTGAACACCTTTTAGAAAGTCATAGTAATTCGATCTGTCCCCCTTACCATCACTTCCCAGTCCCTTAACTTGTTCATTAAAGCTCCTTGTTAGTGGTTCTTTTGTGTCAGCACCTATCTTTGCTTTTACTAATGCTAATGCTTCCTTTAAATAGGTTAAGTCATACTTAATAACCTCCAGTGAGGCATCTGGTGTGCCACTGTAAAATATTCCTTCATTATTTAAGTTGGATTTAAGCCTGGAAAGCTCTCTTTCTAAATCTCTATTTACACTCTTAAACGCACTTATATGATTCTCATTTAAATCATTTCTTTTAAAGATATTAGGAAATATGCTCGCCCTATCATTAACGCCCTTAGTTAAAAGTTCTAATGAGGTTGTAGCATTACTTAAGGCATCTTGTAATGATACTAATGATTCATCCCTGTAAAATAAAAAGTTATGACTCTCTATTCGCTTTTCTATTTCTTTATATATTTGTTCAAAAAGATATATATTAAGCAAAAAGCTTTGCGTATAACATGGGCTGTATGCTTTAAGCACATAATCATAATTGGAGTGTATGATTACCCTGCTCTTATGAATCTGTATTTCCTTATAAGATATCTTCCCATCTGTATTTACTTTTAAAGTATATGTTATATAAGTAGCATCAGGCCCCTCATCACGAACATTACTATAATCAAGATACATAAACCCAATAGGCAATTCTTTATTTACTTCCAAGTGTAAATCTTGTAGCTGATCTGCTGTTTTAACTAAAATGTATCCAACACCATTAAAACGATAACTAATAAGACACTGCAATAATGTTGCTTTTAGCTCTATTTTTAACGTTTCTAAAGCATCATTAACATTCAAAGCAGTAGTTACACTATTTAAAGTGATTCCATTCTTAAGGCAATCTTCTGCTACATTTGAAATGTAGTTTCTAAAAAATATTGAATATTTATATAAATCTCTTGAATTAATCTTAAAATTTAAGCTCATGGCTTATTTAACCTTTAACGATAGCAAGTATAATGCAATAATTAATTTTTGCTAATTGTTTCTAACAAAAAATTAAATAATTTTTGTAAAAAAATGACGGAAAAAAATAATTGACAGAAAGTCAATTAAATAAGGGGCTAGTTAAATAAATTTACTTTACTAATAATGATATTAATGCTAAAAATATTCCTATATTAAGGGTAATAAGGGTTCCAAACATCCAATTATGTAATCTTAATGTACTCTTAAATTCTGATGTGGTTTTATCAAGTTTATTATCAAGCTCCACCCTATTAAATTCCATATCTTTTCTAACAAGAGAAATTTCATTGCTCACAGATGCAATGTCAGATTTTAATTCATTTCTAACGTTATCAATTTTATTATCAAGGTCTTTAATGTCAGATTTTAATTCATTTCTAACGTTATCAATCTTAATGTTAAGATTATTCTCAACAGTATCAATCTTATTATCAAGGTCTCTAATATCAGATTTTAATTCATTTCTAACGTTATCAATCTTGTTGTCAAGGTCTCTAATATCAGATTTTAAGCTTGCCTCAAGCTTTTCAAGCTTAAGGTTAAAAGTAGTCTCTAAATACTCAATATCTTTATAAGTAAGCTCATTGCGATAATATCTGTAAGACAGATCAATAGCAATCTCTCTATTTATCCCAGCTTTGGTAAGTTCTGCTATAACCATTTGTTGTGTAATTACTGGTTGTGCAAGTCCCATAAAATCTCCTTATTTAATTATTATATAATATTTTACATGTTATAGGAACCTTATTTTAGTAAAATGTGCTTTAAGAGAACGTATACCCAAAGTCAACAACATATATGCTGCTGATAGGCTATCTAATGAATCATCAGCACTCTTTCCATCTCCTTTGTACTTATAAATATCAGCAATTGCTGACTTGCTTGAATAGTACATAATACTTAAGTTAGAACTTGCAAATGGTCCTATTAACGTAGCAATTCTAGTAAATTTATTACTTATAGGTTTAATTGGCGCAATTCTAAACTCATGATTCATACCTGCTCTAAGTTTAAGAAAAGTTTTAGTCACATTCCCATGCCCAGAAGTATCATCCCTATCTTCAACATATAATGTATGTACATTAAGGTTTGTCAAAATAGTTTTAATTGTATTTAATACCTTAGGATCACTGACTGGTAACTTCTCTTGAAATATAAATGCATAATACTTTTGATCTACTCTTTCTAAAACACAAAGGGCAGTATTATCACCTCCAATACTGTATGCAGGATCTAAATATGCTATTGGACTTATAAATTCATGATTACTTGTAAGATTAATATTGGTAAATATCGAATCGTATGAGGCAACCCATTCTCCTAAGAGTACCCTTGCTTTATATGTTGGCATGTCCCTGTAAATCTCTTCTTGGGTTTTAATAAATTCTTTTGATATTAGTTCATTATCATATGTTGTAAAGTTATATGTAGCATAAGTTTTCTTGTTATCAATATAATCAGTTTTAAAAAAATGTTCTGGACTGTCAGGATTTGTATCAAATATAATAGTTTCCATACCTACTCTAAGTCTCTTTAAACATTCTATTAATGTTTCCTTATGCAGTGTAGTTGCTTCATTTACATAAATAAGAGCGGAATTGCTTCCTCTAAACCTTTCAAAGTCACTTGCCTTATCTCCCCCATATAGATTGACTCTTAAGGAGTCTATTTCAAAATATGATGTATTAGAAAACTTTGGCGTAAAGGGTACTCTTAGCATGCTAGCAATCTTTTCAAACTGCCCTAAAACATTAATCTCTAATGATTTTTGGGAATTACCTAATATAAAATTATTGGTATCCTGCTTATAAAGATGTCTATTCTTAATGAGCATCTTTAGATATAAATAGCAAGCCAAGAATGTTTTACCACTGGCAATACCACCTGACAGGATAATTTTACTTCGATTATTATTCTCAATTAATTTTAAAACCTCACATTGTTTCTTAGTTAGATATGTCTTTTCAAACCCTCTAAAATCAATAACAGTTGCTTTCAGTTTAATTAAATCTGCTATATCAATACCAAATTCACGCTTGTATTCTTTTTGCATTTCCTTAAAAAGAGGTAGTTTATATATATCCATTTCCTAACCTTTAAATTTAAAATTTAGATCTCACATCAACATCAGTAGCTTTAAGCTTAAGCATTGTCTTATAATAAAGTGACATCTTCTTAAGTTCTCTTTCCCTTTTAAGTTCATCCAGTTTAAGTTTTAATTCTTCAAGCCTCTTACTCTCTTCATCTGAATGCGAAAGATTATTATTCCTAATTTTATTATCAAGACTTATAATCTTAGATTCTAATACTTCTATCTCGTGATTATGGGCTTTAAGTTCCAACTCTAAATAACGACTAAATGAATTTATAAATTCAATTCCCAACATGCTTCTGGCCATACTGAACTGACTTTTAAGATCACGCGCTTGGGCTGTACTTTGTGAAGCATGAAGCAAAATATTAGTTAAAGTATCCTCACGAATAGTAAGCTTAGCAGTTTCTTTAACGTATTCAGGGTCATCCTTAATCTCTTCCCACCTGCGTCTCATCTTTCCTACATTAACACGACTTACTCCCAGCTCTTTTGCTATTTGTGCGTCATTAAGCCTGCCTTCTTTAAAATACACAACATAATCATCAAATGACTTCTTTGCTCTTCTCATATCTCTTTAAACCTAGTCTAAATTAACAAAACTTAACAAAAACCAATATAAACTCTATAACAAAACAATCAACTTTACAAAAACAATTAAGACTTATAAGAAGCTCACACAACATAAGAAAAACTGCTACATATTGTTTAAATCAAAAAAAACAAAGAAGTAAAATAAACGAATAGAAATTGTTAGAAAAAATAGTAAAGATAAATAAATTAAACTCGTTATAAAAATGGTAAGAGTAAC
The DNA here is from genome assembly GCF_023035675.1 of Borrelia hermsii DAH. NCBI lineage: Bacteria > Pseudomonadati > Spirochaetota > Spirochaetia > Spirochaetales > Borreliaceae > Borrelia > Borrelia hermsii. The sequence goes on from NZ_CP073137.1 coordinate 24,271, forward strand.
TATAAAAGTAAACAATTGGTTAACAAAGAGAAAGAGGTTAAATTTTAAAGAGCAATACGTACCATTGTAAAATGAAGATCCACTAAAAAGACAAATAGAGCATATGTAGAGAATATTTTCAAGTATTTGTTAAAGATAGGATAAAGTATGCTAGAAATATTAACCTAACATATCAAAAAGTACCCTTTCTATTTACATAAAGTACCTTAGAGGGGGTATTTTATATACAATGAAGCGACGTTAGAATTGACTTACAATACAAGTATTTGCTAACATTTTTGTAACTAATTTTAAATATTTTTAAAATCTTTAGTTAACAATAAAATGCATGAAAAGGAACTCTTAACTAACAGTAATCTTAACTTTATAAATGAACTAATAAAGCAAAATGAATGCCTCAATGAAGAATTGTCACAACTTAAAAGTACACTTAAGAGTAAAAATAAAGCTTCAAAATAATCAAAAAACACTCCTGTAAGATTCTATCTAAATGACAAAACAACCAAACTAGTAAAAAAATGTATAAAAAAGCTTATACAAATCAACCCAATCTCTGGATGGTTTGTATATATCTTAAGTATTACTGGTTGCAGAGGTGTTGAGATACAAAATGTAAGACTATCTGATGTATCAAAAGAAACAAGCTGTGATGGTGAAGTATTCTATTCTCTTCGTGTTAATGTAGCAAAAAAGAGAAGTAGTATCTGCATAAGAGAAGTAGTTATTAGTGAGTCTGAATTTGATGCTATTATGCAAGCACATCAAGAACATTTTGCAAGCAAAGGAAAAGACAAAAGGCGTACTTATCTTTTTCAAAAGAGTAAACACAAATTCCGTGACAATAGAATTAGCATAATTAAGATTTCAAAACAATTTAAATCATTGCTTCTTAAAGCAGGATTTAGGTATCGTAAATCTTTACATATATGTAGAAATATATTTATTGCCTCACTAAAGTCTAAAGGATACAACTCATTTGAAATTAAAGAACTTATGAAATACTCATCTACTACTGAGATTGATAATGTTTATGGACTCTCCCCTGCAAGTAAAATTAATGCTTACAAAGATATCAAAACTAGCTTGAAATAACTTACAATTTTTGCTAATTTATTATATACTTCTACTAAAGTTATTATCAAAATTCATTTTACCGCATATAAATATGTACAAATATAAATACCTAAGAACCAATCCTTAGGTATTTTTTCTAACAATAAATTATTTGCTAAGCTCTAGTTTTTGTCAATTATTTAGTGTATAATACATATAAATCCTGAAAGTTTCAACCAATATTTCATTTTTAAAATAAAAAAAGACTCTACTTCTCTCAATCTTTTAGAGTCTTTTTTTATACAACAAATTAAGAATACAAATTCACGCTTGCACTTTAAACATTTCAAGTTGAATATAACGAGTATTTTTACAACTCATACTTGATTTACTGGTTCTATATGAAGTTGCAAGTATTTCATGTTTAGTATGCCCAAAAGTATTAGCAATGCCAGTTGAACGAGCTATATAATTAACATTAAGATTATATTTCAAGAAAAGTTCTAAAACCCTTAAATCATCAAATTCACTTATTGCAAATTGCCAATTATATCTCTTCATCTCTACAATGAGCCTCTCAAGAGAATCTAAATTCCACCCCCGATTATCAGCAAGACTTCCACGTGAAATTGAATATGGTGGATCAAGATATACAAATGTTGAAGCAATCTTATCACGCTTAGGTAGAGCACCCAGAAAATCAAATATATCACGCGAAGTAAATATTGCACAATCAAGCATCTCTTTTGCTCTAGACTTATAAGTCTTAAGCATACCCAGAAATAATCTCTTAGAATTGCTTCTATCTAACCTCATAGTTAAGTTACATGAACCATATAGAGAATACAAACTTCTTAAAACCATATATTCTATCTTGTCTTGATTTTCATTTATAATTCTGTCATAAATAATTGCGTCTCTTACCTTCTTGTAAAGAACATCAGGATTGCGTCGCAAATAATAAAAAAACTTATAAATAAACTGAGAATTATCATTGAGTATATTGTAACAAGCTAATGGTTTTGCAAAAAAGATTGCGCCTGTTCCAAAAAATCCTTCAATATATGCAGTATGCTTAGGAAAAAGACTTATAATACCCTTACTATAACGATACTTATTTCCTTCTCTAGCTAGCAGTTTCAATGTTTCCTAAACACTCTCCTTGATGTAATTTGATATTCAACTCCTCTTTCCTTAAGCATAAGTGAATCATAAAGCACTCTGGAATCGTTAGTTGCTATAAAATGATATCCTGATACACCTTTGATTTTTACTTCACTTATCTCAAATTCATGACTTGCGCATCTGTAAGAATGACTTATCCAACGCACACTTGTCTTAATGCCAAAATTTTGAAGTATACTGCATGGATTTACAATATAACAATTACTTTTAATGTATCCTAAACCAACAAATTTATGATAATTATTGTTAATATCATTGATACTAAACTGCAATTTTTTAAATTGTTCTATGTAATAATGAAGACATAAAAAGTAACATCCCCACTGACGTATTTCTAAAATTAACTTTGGATTATTTTGCGTTATTTTCATCTTTAACCTCTAACCTTTAATCTTTAACCTCTACTATCAAATTTAATACTTTGAAATTCAACTTCAAACAGCGATAAATCTTCAAAAAAAATTAACATAAGGTCCACAAACATAGAAGACCTGAAATGCTTATTTACAGAAAGACTTTTTTCCTTAATCTTAGTTATTCCACATATAGCTTTAATATGTGGATTCCTTAGGCAAAACCTTAAAAAAATATCAAGATAATGCCTCGCTAATGAACAAGTAAATTCCTCATCGTAAGGTTTCACAAGCACTACCGCTCCCTTCTCAACTACCTTGCTCAATAAAACTTCTTCAAATTCATCTCTTTGGTCCATCATCTTCTCTACAAGTTCAATTTTTGCATAGATCATACTCAAAACTCCTTAGCTTACAATTATTTTTGATTGCAATATATCATTCCTAAAAAGGGATATCCTCATGAAACCCTTCATCAGAATCAACCTTATTAGTTGCTCTTAAAGCAGGTAATGGGCTTAGTATTTGAATCTCATCCACTAAAATGCTGCTCTTGCTTCTCTTATCACCAGTGCGCTTGTCATCCCAACTCTCATACCTTAAAGACCCATTAACTACAACTTGTTTCCCCTTTAAAAGAAATGCTATTAGTCTTTCTGCTCTACTCCCAAAAAGCACACAATCAAAAAATTGAGCATAATCTATCCATTCATTATTCCTTTTTATTCTCCTATTATTAGCTAAACCAAACTTCAAAATAGGAATGCTGTTGTTAACGTAAGTAATTTCACTGTCTCTAGTCAGACGCCCTGATAAGACTACTGAATTAATATCAGACATGAGAGCTCTCCTTATCCCTTAATCTACTCATAATTTCCATGAGTCTTAAATCATGATCAAGTCTTCTCATATCCTCTAAAAATTCTTGTCTTGAATAATAATCATAAATTATTTTTTCTAAAGTTCTTTTGCTAAATTTACATAAAAACTTCACAACCTGATAAGTCATTAGTAAAAGTACTACCATAAAGCTAATCCTCATAAGCCCCCACCACCTTAAGCACTTACAATGGGAGTTGCAATATCAGACCATTGCTGCACTGAATCTAAACTACTAGCAAGAAAACTGATATTGCCACTTAACGATTTGAATCTATCTTTAATAGCTCGCTTGGTTGTATCTAAAGAAAATAGATTACCTTCAAAGCAATAATTTACATGCTCCATTAATGAAAATTCTGCAAATATTTCATCTATTCGGGATTTAAGTTTATCTTTCATAGGTTTTGTTGTCTTATATAACTCTTGTGTATGTCTATTCTTAGCTATCTCTTCTGCTTCTTCTATCTCTGTTTGCAAAGCACTAATTTCACTAAGACATCCTTTCAAGCGATTATCCTTCTCTTTATCAATCTCCAGGTCAGTACATCTTACAAATTCTAGAAAGTCATCTTTATACTCTGATTCTGAAAAATATTTGTATATCTCACTACTCTCAATCCCTTCTTGAATTAGTTCACTTAAACTATCTAAATCTATATTCTCAATATCATACTTTGCTCTTAAAGTTTTGGCAATGCGACTTACTTCCGCTTCCATTCTTGAAACATCAAACATTACTTCATTAATAAACTTATCATCCCTCTCAATTACACAATTAATAGCTTCATTACCTATTAGAAAAAACAGATTCCCCTTACTTAAACCTGTACATAAAAGTTGTATTTGCACTTGAACGTAATACTTGAAAAAATATTTGTTTTCTAAGAAGTTACCATTCTTATTGTATTCAATTACAGCACTCTTTAAATAAATATTATCACTGCATTTAATTTCTAAAAGCTCTGCTTCCCCTTCTTGGTTTTCAAACCAACCATCAATTGTTGAACCAACCAAATTATCCCGTCCCTTAAACTTCTTGAAGTAATTATACTTATCTATCCCATTTGCATATTTATTCTTATGTAAAACAGCAATCTCATCAGAGTGTATACGTACAAATTCATCAAACCCTAAATTCTCAAGTATCTTTCCTTTCCTCATGCTTAAGTTCTCTTCAAATGAAATCTCTCTTCCTAATAATTTCAAGACCCTATCAAGCATTAATTTTGAAACACTCTCTGCTCCAATAAACATACTCCCAACTTCACTTGCTCCTATACGCTTTAATGAATTCCTTTGAATGTTAAAATCAACTTTGCTATTAAACTTGAAACATTCAGTTTTGCCAATTCTTGATAGCTTGCGTCCTATTCTGCTTATTTTACTTATACTTTTTTGTCTCTTATTAATCTGGTCTTGACTTTGATGTGCAAATGAATCAAATCCTTCAAACATTTTTTGATCATACAAACCTGGCTGCTCCATCCCTACCTCTACTATTTTCTCTTTTGTTTTTGTTGCTTTTATATTTGTCATATTAATCTCCTATTATTTACTGTGTTTTATAACAAAAATAATATAACAAAAATTGTTTTTGTCAAAACTTTTGCTATATTATTTTTGTTAAATTTTACAAAAAATCTTTTTATTAAAAGAGAAGTTTACTTTTTAATATTTATTGAGTTATTATGGTTAGTAATAAAACACAATAAATAATAGGAGATCATAA
>NZ_CP073138.1 GCF_023035675.1 Borrelia hermsii DAH
ATGAGAAACCAACAAGCTAAAAAGCTTAAAATATATCAAAATAAACACCAGCACAAATTAATCGTTTTAATATCAACATTAAACTACATGAACTTCAAGCTTAAAAAATACACTCAAAGCGACATACTTTATTACTTTAATAACAATATGAAAAGAAATGGCCAAAAGCCTACTAAACTTAAAACACTACAAAGCTACCTTTATAAATTAGAAAAAGAATTTAAAGTCACAATGAATTATTACAGACATTTGGGTGTTAACATGGGAACTGAAATTTATTACAAACTTAAATACTCCAAGAAAGAATGTTACCGCATAATCAATAAACTCTTTAGAGACAAAAAAGGGAAAAAATTTCAAACTCGCGTTAAAGCAGGTATTAAAAAGACTTGCATTAAAAATGGGAGTGTAGAAAAATGGGAGTGTTATTATAATAATTATAATAATAAAAAAAAGAAGAAAGACATAAAAGAAATAGAAAAATTACAAATAGAAAAGTACGCCAAGAAATGCAATTTTAGATCAAACGCCTTCTACTCTATTTTGAATTTAAAACTAGAAAAAGATGCTACAATTGAAGTACTTAAGGTACTTAAAAGGACAGAAAACTTCATTGAAAAAACTAAACACAAGAAAAAGAGCAATATTAAGTTACAAGAAAACAAACTTGCGAGTAAGAGATTAGAATTAAATAGAATACTGGATGAGACAAGGATTAACTTAGAAAATGAAGGCTATAACAGTAAACAATTAGAAGCTCAAGTACAAAAGGTATATGAGCAATATCAAAACAAACCACACTTTATCATAGAGAATAATAAGTACAATGACTTAGAAAGGATAATAGGGAAGCTTAAAAAGTCAGTTGAACGTGTTGAAATAATCATAAAAGAAGATGAGAAAGAAATTAGGAATAACGTATTTAGCATACTTCTTGAACAATTAAGAAACAAGGTAGACACATCAGTTTTAGTACCAATACTGAAAGAATATTTAAACAAACAGAACAAATTGGAATATAACAAGGTATTTAATAACCATTATTACTACGAAATTTTAGAATTGGTAGAAGAACAAAAAAGCTGTTTAGAGAATACGGAGTTTAAACAAGTTGTTACTTGAGGATTTATTATGGATTGTGCATTGGAAAATGTAGAGAAGGAAAAAATAAAGTTAATACCAAAAGAAAAGAAACCTCTTTTTATCAAAATAGAGGAAGTTGAAGGTAGAAAAATATATCATACTAAAATCATGATGGATTTATACACATTCAAGACAAAAGACAATCGAAAACATAAATTTTTTATTGCATTCAGAGGATTATTTGATCAAAACAAGATAGAATATTTTCATTTATTTTCTATAAGAGAAGGAGACAAGTTTTTAGGTATTCGTTATGGATATAGAAAACCAATAAAAAATATTTTAACGAAGTATCAAGAAAATGGTATTACTAAGTCATATATTTTTTCAAAAGCATATTATATAGAGTTTAAATTTAAGAAAGGAAGTGTATTTTGCTATTTAAGAAGACTTGCTTATCTGCTTAGAAAAGATGTAACACATAAACAGTATTACAAAGCCTTAATTAACATGTTAATAGAATTGGAAAAACAAGTATATGAATTTTATGGGAAGAAATTATCAGAAGGGGGGCTTATAACGAAATGGATAGAAAAAAACCTAAAATAATAACGCTTGCATCGATTAAGGGTGGTGTTGGGAAAAGTACAAGTGCTATCATACTTGCAACCTTATTAGCAAAGGAGTACAAAGTGCTCTTAATAGATATGGACACACAAGCATCGACTACTAGTTATTTTTATGAAAAAGTAACAACCCAAAGCATAGATTTAAGAAAAAAAAACATATGTGAGGTTATAAAAAATAATTTGGATATAATTGAATCAATTGTTTATATTGGCAATAATTTAGATTTAATACCTAGTTATTTAACATTACATACTCTTAATGGAGAATTCTATTGTAGAAATAGACATAGTTTTATTGAACTCAAGCTAAGTAGAGAGCTAAAAAAGTTGAAGACAAACTACGATTATATATTGATTGATACTAATCCAAGCTTAGATTTTACATTAACGTGTGCTCTATGTGCCACTGATTACTTAATAGTTCCAATGACATCTGAAAAATGGACACTTGAAAGTTATGATTTGTTAGAATTTTTTATTAGAGAATTGAAGAGATTAATACCAATTTTCTTTATTATAACTAGATTTAAAAAAAATAATACTCATAAAGAGTTGTTGGAACATTTACAGTCCAGAAAAGGATTTTTGGGGCTTGTAAATGAACGAGAAGATTTGAATAGAAAAATTGCAAGGAATGATACTTTTGATTTGACTAAAGATTATATAGAAGAATATAAAAAGATATTGGACTCTTTATTCATAAAAATAGATAAAAGTGATATTAAAAAGTTTTAGTTTTATTAAAAAATTCCACTACTGGAAACTTAAATAAGTTAAGGAGATTTGCAAATGCAAGAAGAAAAAGATAAGAAAATATCAATTAATCCAAGAAATTTGGATAATGAGAAAAGTTCTATTTTAATGGTGGATAATAGTATTTTAGATGAAGAAAAAGAAAGATTTAATCTTTTAAAGATTAAGTTAAAGGATAATATAAAAGAAGATATTTCCAATAAAATAGAAACTATGTATATTTTGCAAGAGATAAAAGAAAAAGAATATTATAAATTAGACGGCTATAAAAATTTTGCTGAATTTTCAAAAGTATACAACTTGGCAAAATCACAAGCATATAATTATTTAAAGATAGCATCTGCTATTCAAGATGGTATCTTAGAAGAAAAATTTTTGGTTGAGAATGGGTTTAATCAAACATTAAACTTTATTAAAACCAAAGAAAGTAAAACAATTAAGAAATCAAGGCAAAATCCAGTAAAACCATTAAGATTTCAACTTAAAAGTCAAGAAGCCTATGATTTTTACAAGCGAAGTTCAAAGTTTACTAGTTTTATTTTAGAAGATATGTTTCTCAATGATAAAAAGTTTTTAGAGGATAAACTTTTAAAATATAAAAATACCAAAATATAAAAAATATGGATTAAATGTATTCTTGTCTTATTTGTAATTAAATAATTTGAAAAGGAGTAATTGTTAGGATATTGATAGTACATTGAATAAATAATTGGTATTTGTCATCATAGAATTGATATTCTTGAGAAAGTGATGTATCTTATTATTAAGTATTGTCGTTTAGACTCTGCTTATATTTGTGAACGATATTGGAGCCATTAGAGCTTAGTTAAGGATTCTATTAAGAGTGTTTAACTAAACTCTAATTTTTTTGTTCTTTTTTGTTTTTTAACTAATAAGCAAGCAATATATTAATATTACATGTATTTTTTTATCAAAAATTTTTGATAAAAAAAGTTTTTGTTATATTATTATATTTATAAAATCACAAATGTAATAAGGAGTTTACAAATGACAAATATAAAAGCAACAAAAACAAATGAGAAAATAGTAGAGGTAGGGATGGAGCAGCCAGGTTTGTATGATCAAAAAATGTTTGAAGGATTTGATTCATTTGCACATCAAAGTCAAGACCAGATTAATAAGAGACAAAAAAGTGTAAGTAAAATAAGCAGAATAGGACGCAAGCTATCAAGAATTGGCAAAACTGAATGTTTCAAGTTTAATAGCAAAGTTGATTTTAACATTCAAAGGAATTCATTAAAGCGTATAGGAGCAAGTGAAGTTGGGAGTATGTTTATTGGGGCTGAGAGTGTTTCAAAATTAATGCTTGATAGGGTCTTGAAATTATTAGGAAGAGAGATTTCATTTGAAGAGAACTTAAGCATGAGGAAAGGAAAGATACTTGAGAATTTAGGGTTTGATGAATTTGTACGTATGCACTCTGATGAGATTGCTGTTTTACATAAGAATAAATATGCAAATGGGATAGATAAGTATAATTACTTCAAGAAGTTTAAGGGACGGGATAATTTGGTTGGTTCAACAATTGATGGTTGGTTTGAAAACCAAGAAGGGGAAGCAGAGCTTTTAGAAATTAAATGCAGTGATAATATTTATTTAAAGAGTGCTGTAATTGAATACAATAAGAATGGTAACTTCTTAGAAAACAAATATTTTTTCAAGTATTACGTTCAAGTGCAAATACAACTTTTATGTACAGGTTTAAGTAAGGGGAATCTGTTTTTTCTAATAGGTAATGAAGCTATCAATTGTGTAATTGAGAGGGATGATAAGTTTATTAATGAAGTAATGTTTGATGTTTCAAGAATGGAAGCGGAAGTAAGTAGTATTTCTGAAGCTTTAAGAGCAAAGTATGATATTGAGAATATAGATTTAGATAGTTTAAGTGAACTAATTCAAGAAGGGATTGAGAGTAGTGAGATATACAAATATTTTTCAGAATCAGAGTATAAAGATGACTTTCTAGAATTTGTAAGATGTACTGACCTGGAGATTGATAAAGAGAAGGATAATCGCTTGAAAGGGTGTCTTAGTGAAATTAGTGCTTTGCAAACAGAGATAGAAGAAGCAGAAGAGATAGCTAAGAATAGACATACACAAGAGTTATATAAGACAACAAAACCTATGAAAGATAAACTTAAATCCCGAATAGATGAAATATTTGCAGAATTTTCATTAATGGAGCATGTAAATTATTGCTTTGAAGGTAATCTATTTTCTTTAGATACAACCAAGCGAGCTATTAAAGATAGATTCAAATCGTTAAGTGGCAATATCAGTTTTCTTGCTAGTAGTTTAGATTCAGTGCAGCAATGGTCTGATATTGCAACTCCCATTGTAAGTGCTTAAGGTGGTGGGGGCTTATGAGGATTAGCTTTATGGTAGTACTTTTACTAATGACTTATCAGGTTGTGAAGTTTTTATGTAAATTTAGCAAAAGAACTTTAGAAAAAATAATTTATGATTATTATTCAAGACAAGAATTTTTAGAGGATATGAGAAGACTTGATCATGATTTAAGACTCATGGAAATTATGAGTAGATTAAGGGATAAGGAGAGCTCTCATGTCTGATATTAATTCAGTAGTCTTATCAGGGCGTCTGACTAGAGACAGTGAAATTACTTACGTTAACAACAGCATTCCTATTTTGAAGTTTGGTTTAGCTAATAATAGGAGAATAAAAAGGAATAATGAATGGATAGATTATGCTCAATTTTTTGATTGTGTGCTTTTTGGGAGTAGAGCAGAAAGACTAATAGCATTTCTTTTAAAGGGGAAACAAGTTGTAGTTAATGGGTCTTTAAGGTATGAGAGTTGGGATGACAAGCGCACTGGTGATAAGAGAAGCAAGAGCAGCATTTTAGTGGATGAGATTCAAATACTAAGCCCATTACCTGCTTTAAGAGCAACTAATAAGGTTGATTCTGATGAAGGGTTTCATGAGGATATCCCTTTTTAGGAATGATATATTGCAATCAAAAATAATTGTAAGCTAAGGAGTTTTGAGTATGATCTATGCAAAAATTGAACTTGTAGAGAAGATGATGGACCAAAGAGATGAATTTGAAGAAGTTTTATTTAGCAAGGTAGTTGAGAAGGGAGCGGTAGTGCTTGTGAAACCTTACGATGAGGAATTTACTTGTTCATTAGCGAGGCATTATCTTGATATTTTTTTAAGGTTTTGCCTAAGGAATCCACATATTAAAGCTATATGTGGAATAACTAAGATTAAGGAAAAAAGTCTTTCTGTAAATAAGCATTTCAGGTCTTCTATGTTTGTGGACCTTATGTTAATTTTTTTTGAAGATTTATCGCTGTTTGAAGTTGAATTTCAAAGTATTAAATTTGATAGTAGAGGTTAAAGATTAAAGGTTAGAGGTTAAAGATGAAAATAACGCAAAATAATCCAAAGTTAATTTTAGAAATACGTCAGTGGGGATGTTACTTTTTATGTCTTCATTATTACATAGAACAATTTAAAAAATTGCAGTTTAGTATCAATGATATTAACAATAATTATCATAAATTTGTTGGTTTAGGATACATTAAAAGTAATTGTTATATTGTAAATCCATGCGGTATACTTCAAAATTTTGGCATTAAGACAAGTGTGCGTTGGATAAGTCATTCTTACAGATGCGCAAGTCATGAATTTGAGATAAGTGAAGTAAAAATCAAAGGTGTATCAGGATATCATTTTATAGCAACTAACGATTCCAGAGTGCTTTATGATTCACTTATGCTTAAGGAAAGAGGAGTTGAATATCAAATTACATCAAGGAGAGTGTTTAGGAAACATTGAAACTGCTAGCTAGAGAAGGAAATAAGTATCGTTATAGTAAGGGTATTATAAGTCTTTTTCCTAAGCATACTGCATATATTGAAGGATTTTTTGGAACAGGCGCAATCTTTTTTGCAAAACCATTAGCTTGTTACAATATACTCAATGATAATTCTCAGTTTATTTATAAGTTTTTTTATTATTTGCGACGCAATCCTGATGTTCTTTACAAGAAGGTAAGAGACGCAATTATTTATGACAGAATTATAAATGAAAATCAAGACAAGATAGAATATATGGTTTTAAGAAGTTTGTATTCTCTATATGGTTCATGTAACTTAACTATGAGGTTAGATAGAAGCAATTCTAAGAGATTATTTCTGGGTATGCTTAAGACTTATAAGTCTAGAGCAAAAGAGATGCTTGATTGTGCAATATTTACTTCGCGTGATATATTTGATTTTCTGGGTGCTCTACCTAAGCGTGATAAGATTGCTTCAACATTTGTATATCTTGATCCACCATATTCAATTTCACGTGGAAGTCTTGCTGATAATCGGGGGTGGAATTTAGATTCTCTTGAGAGGCTCATTGTAGAGATGAAGAGATATAATTGGCAATTTGCAATAAGTGAATTTGATGATTTAAGGGTTTTAGAACTTTTCTTGAAATATAATCTTAATGTTAATTATATAGCTCGTTCAACTGGCATTGCTAATACTTTTGGGCATACTAAACATGAAATACTTGCAACTTCATATAGAACCAGTAAATCAAGTATGAGTTGTAAAAATACTCGTTATATTCAACTTGAAATGTTTAAAGTGCAAGCGTGAATTTGTATTCTTAATTTGTTGTATAAAAAAAGACTCTACTTCTTTAAAATTTTTAGAGTCTTTTTTTATTTTAAAAATGAAATATTGGTTGAAACTTTCAGGATTTATATGTATTATACACTAAATAATTGACAAAAACTAGAGCTTAGCAAATAATTTATTGTTAGAAAAAATACCTAAGGATTGGTTCTTAGGTATTTATATTTGTACATATTTATATGCGGTAAAATGAATTTTGATAATAACTTTAGTAGAAGTATATAATAAATTAGCAAAAATTGTAAGTTATTTCAAGCTAGTTTTGATATCTTTGTAAGCATTAATTTTACTTGCAGGGGAGAGTCCATAAACATTATCAATCTCAGTAGTAGATGAGTATTTCATAAGTTCTTTAATTTCAAATGAGTTGTATCCTTTAGACTTTAGTGAGGCAATAAATATATTTCTACATATATGTAAAGATTTACGATACCTAAATCCTGCTTTAAGAAGCAATGATTTAAATTGTTTTGAAATCTTAATTATGCTAATTCTATTGTCACGGAATTTGTGTTTACTCTTTTGAAAAAGATAAGTACGCCTTTTGTCTTTTCCTTTGCTTGCAAAATGTTCTTGATGTATTTGCATAATAGCATCAAATTCAGACTCACTAATAACTACTTCTCTTATGCAGATACTACTTCTCTTTTTTGCTACATTAACACGAAGAGAATAGAATACTTCACCATCGCTGCTTGTTTCTTTTGATACATCAGATAGTCTTACATTTTGTATCTCAACACCTCTGCAACCAGTAATACTTAAGATATATACAAACCATCCAGAGATTGGGTTGATTTGTATAAGCTTTTTTATACATTTTTTTACTAGTTTGGTTGTTTTGTCATTTAGATAGAATCTTACAGGAGTGTTTTTTGATTGTTTTGAAGCTTTATTTTTACTCTTAAGTGTACTTTTAAGTTGTGACAATTCTTCATTGAGGCATTCATTTTGCTTTATTAGTTCATTTATAAAGTTAAGATTACTGTTAGTTAAGAGTTCCTTTTCATGCATTTTATTGTTAACTAAAGATTTTAAAAATATTTAAAATTAGTTACAAAAATGTTAGCAAATACTTGTATTGTAAGTCAATTCTAACATCGCTTCATTGTATATAAAATACCCCCTCTAAGGTACTTTATGTAAATAGAAAGGGTACTTTTTGATATGTTAGGTTAATATTTCTAGTATACTTTATCCTATCTTTAACAAATACTTGAAAATATCCTCTACATATACTCTATTTGTCTTTTTAGTGGATCTTCATTTTACAATGGTACGTATTGCTCTTTAAAATTTAACCTCTTTCTCTTTGTTAACCAATTGTTTACTTTTTATCTTCTTTTACCATTTTTGTAACCAGTTTAATTTATTTATCTTTACTATTTTTTCTAACAATCCCTATTCGTTTATTTTCCTTATTTGTTTTCTTTATCTTTGTTTGTGGCTTTACTCTTTTAAATCTTCCTTTCTTAAATATTATTTCTTAACTTTCATCTGTGATTATAAGAGGTGCTTTTAACCACCTGCATTACAAGTGCTTGATGCTTGTTCTTTAAACTTATCTAAGTTTTCACCATCATTAAGAGCGCCCTTTACTACTTGTTTAAAAGTGTTTTTTTGATCGCTAGCATTATTACCTGTACATTTTGCAAGTTCACTTTGTATGTGATCAAGGGCTTCCTTTATTTTAGATTCATCATGACTTAAAATTTTGTTGAAAATAGAATCATCACCTAAAGCATCTTTTAAGAAGTTTAAACCTTGTTTTTGACTATCATTTAGCTTTTCTTTTAACATTTCTTCAGGTGTTTTTTGTACTTCTGCTTGTTCTTCGTTTAATGCTCTTTTTCCTCTACTTTTGGGTGTAATATTTCCATTCTCATATTCACAACTACTAATTAGTAGCAATAAAACCAAAATAAAATTAATCGTTTTCATAACAAACCTCCTTATCTTTATGATTTTAAAAATATATCTCTATTTTTTCTTAAGGTATATGTACTTATAAGTCTTAATTGTTTTTGTAAAGTTGATTGTTTTGTTATAGAGTTTATATTGGTTTTTGTTAAGTTTTGTTAATTTAGACTAGGTTTAAAGAGATATGAGAAGAGCAAAGAAGTCATTTGATGATTATGTTGTGTATTTTAAAGAAGGCAGGCTTAATGACGCACAAATAGCAAAAGAGCTGGGAGTAAGTCGTGTTAATGTAGGAAAGATGAGACGCAAGTGGGAAGAGGTTAAGGATGACCCTGAATACGTTAAAGAAACTGCTAAGCTTACTATTCGTGAGGATACTTTAACTAATATTTTGATTCATGCTTCACAAAGTACAGCCCAAGCGCGTGATCTTAAAAGTCAGTTTAGTATGGCCAGAAGCATGTTGGGAATTGAATTTATAAATTCATTTAGTCGTTATTTAGAGTTGGAACTTAAAGCCCATAATCACGAGATAGAAGTATTAGAATCTAAGATTATAAGTCTTGATAATAAAATTAGGAATAATAATCTTTCGCATTCAGATGAAGAGAGTAAGAGGCTTGAAGAATTAAAACTTAAACTGGATGAACTTAAAAGGGAAAGAGAACTTAAGAAGATGTCACTTTATTATAAGACAATGCTTAAGCTTAAAGCTACTGATGTTGATGTGAGATCTAAATTTTAAATTTAAAGGTTAGGAAATGGATATATATAAACTACCTCTTTTTAAGGAAATGCAAAAAGAATACAAGCGTGAATTTGGTATTGATATAGCAGATTTAATTAAACTGAAAGCAACTGTTATTGATTTTAGAGGGTTTGAAAAGACATATCTAACTAAGAAACAATGTGAGGTTTTAAAATTAATTGAGAATAATAATCAAAGTAAAATTATCCTGTCAGGTGGTATTGCCAGTGGTAAAACATTCTTGGCTTGCTATTTATATCTAAAGATGCTCATTAAGAATAGACATTTTTATAAACAGGATACCAATAATTTTATATTAGGTAATTCCCAAAAATCATTAGAGATTAATGTTTTAGGGCAGTTTGAAAAGATTGCTAGCATGCTAAGAGTACCCTTTACGCCAAAGTTTTCTAATACATCATATTTTGAAATAGACTCCTTAAGAGTCAATCTATATGGTGGAGATAAGGCAAGTGATT
This sequence comes from Borrelia hermsii DAH, assembly GCF_023035675.1. Lineage (NCBI taxonomy): Bacteria > Pseudomonadati > Spirochaetota > Spirochaetia > Spirochaetales > Borreliaceae > Borrelia > Borrelia hermsii. The sequence goes on from NZ_CP073138.1 coordinate 10,292, forward strand.
TTGAAAGGTTTAGAGGAAGTAATTCCGCTCTTATTTACGTTAATGAAGCAACTACACTGCATAAGGAAACGCTAATAGAATGTTTAAAGAGACTTAGAGTAGGTATGGAAACTATTATATTTGATACAAATCCAGACAGTCCAGAACATTTTTTTAAAACTGATTACATTGATAACAAGAAAACTTATGCTACATATAACTTTACAACATATGATAATGAACTAATATCAAAAGAATTTATTAAAACCCAAGAAGAGATTTACAGGGACATGCCAACATATAAAGCAAGGGTACTCTTAGGAGAATGGGTTGCCTCATACGATTCGATATTTACCAATATTAATCTTACAAGTAATCATGAATTTAAGGCACCAATAGCATATTTAGATCCTGCATACAGTATTGGAGGTGATAATACTGCGCTTTGTGTTTTAGAAAGAGTAGATCAAAAGTATTATGCATTTATATTTCAAGAAAAGTTACCAGTCAGTGACCCTAGGGTATTAAATACAATTAAAACTATTTTAACAAACCTTAATGTACATACACTATATGTTGAAGATAGGGATGATACTTCTGGGCATGGGAATGTGACTAAAACTTTTCTTAAACTTAGAGCAGGTATGAATCATGAGTTTAGAATTGCGCCAATTAAACCTATAAGTAATAAATTTACTAGAATTGCTACGTTAATAGGACCATTTGCAAGTTCTAACTTAAGTATTATGTACTATTCAAGCAAGTCAGCTATATCTGATATTTATAAGTACAAAGGAGATGGAAAGAGTGCTGATGATTCATTAGATAGCCTATCAGCAGCATATATGTTGTTGACTTTGGGTATACGTTCTCTTAAAGCACATTTTACTAAAAGAAGGTTCCTATAACATGTAAAATATTATATAATAATTAAATAAGGAGATTTTATGGGACTTGCACAACCAGTAATTACACAACAAATGGTTATAGCAGAACTTACCAAAGCCGGGATAAATAGAGAGATTGCTATTGATCTGTCTTACAGATATTATCGCAATGAGCTTACTTATAAAGATATTGAGTATTTAGAGACTACTTTTAACCTTAAGCTTGAAAAGCTTGAGGCAAGCTTAAAATCTGATATTAGAGACCTTGATAATAAGATTGATACTGTTGAGAATAATCTTAACATTAAGATTGATAACGTTAGAAATGAATTAAAATCTGACATTAAAGACCTTGATAATAAAATTGATAACGTTAGAAATGAATTAAAATCTGATATTAAAGACCTTGATAATAAGATTGATACTGTTGAGAATAATCTAAATGTAAAGATTGATACTAAATTCAATGAACTAGATAACAAAATTGATGTTAACAAAATGGAACTTAAGAGTACATTAAGACTACATAATTGGATGTTTGGGACTCTTATCACCCTTAATATAGGAATATTTTTAGCATTAATATCGCTATTAGTAAAGTAAATTTATTTAACTAGCCCCTTATTTAATTGACTTTCTGTCAATTATTTTTTTCCGTCATTTTTTTACAAAAATTATTTAATTTTTTGTTAGAAATAATTAGCAAAAATTAAATATTGCATTATACTTGCTATCGTTAAAGGCTAAAGAAGTCATGAGTTTAAATTTTAATATTAATTCAAGAGATTTATATAAATATTCGATATTTTTTAGAAACTATATCAAGAATGTAGCAGAAGATGTCTTAAAGAATGGGATACTTTTGCAAAGTATTTCCAAATCTAAGTTTAATGATGAGTTGGACGTTTTAAAGATAGAACTTAAGGCAGCATTACTACAGTGTATTATCAGTTACAGATTCAATGGAGCAGGATACATCTTAGTTAAGACAAATGATGAATTTAGTCATTTAAGTGAGTCTGTTAACTTAGAGTTGCCTATAGGATTTATGTATCTTGATTACTCTAGGGTATATGATGCGGGGCCTGGTTCTAATTGCATAACTTATTATGCAAGAGGAGAAGATGCTTTTGATAACCTTGAACTCTCTTCCTTAGAGATACACAAGAGTCGCTTGCTTATATATGAGAACTATGATTATGTCTTAGGTTCTCACAGTCCATGCTATAGCGCAAGCTTTTTACTTAATGTATACCTGCTTGAGAAAATATACTCTGAGATAGAGAAGCGAATAGAAAATAATAATTTTTTGTTTTACAAAGATGAATCTCTCTCACATATTAAAGATGCCCTCTCAACAGATTCTGTTACTTTAGAACTTGCAAAGAAGAGAAGTAGTGATAAGAATAGTTTTTTTAAAGATTTTTTTACTGGTTTTATATCCAAAGAGGATGGAGATGTCTCATCACTTAGCAGAGCTAATGATGAACTGATGAGGGAACTTGAGAGACTTAAATCTAAGCTAGACAATGATGGAATTTTTTACAGCTGTGAACCAAATGCATCATTAGAGGTTATCAAGTATGACCTTTCATATTTAAAGGAGGCATTATCATTAGTAAAAGCAAAGATAGGTGCTGACACAAAAGAACCACTAACAAGGAGCTTTAATGAACAAGTTAAGGGACTTGGAAGTGATGGAAAGGGGGACAGATCTAATTATTATGATTTTCTAAAAGGTACGCAAGACCAAATTGAAGTTGCGGTTAATAATAAGCTTGTTAAGTATTTTGGTCTTAAGATGCATTTTGGCTCACTTGTGATGCTTAGTGAACCTGAGAAGATTGAGAGAGACATGAGATTACTTGAGATATATGAAAGATATTCATCTGTAATATCAAATCCGAATTTGAGTTTAGATGAAAAGATGAAACTAAAAGAAAATTTATTTACAAAATTAGGAGATTAATATGCAAGTAGAAGAACAAACTAATGATTCTGTTGAGATTACAAGTACTGGTGTAGCAGTAGACAAGACACCTGATGTTGTTAGTATAAGTGCTTCTGAATATGAAGAGTATAGGAAATACAAAGATAGACTAAGTCTTGAGAGTAAAGGTGGGCATAAGTCTTTTATCAATGAGATTGATACACTTGCAAGTAAATACTTAAGTAATCATTTCAATAAGGAAGCGTTGCTTTCTAAAGGATATTCACTTGATGAGATACTCTTAGCGCAAAGTCGGGAGCTTATTCGCAAATATGTCTCTCCTGAACAGATAAAGGCTATAGCTAAGGTTGAATCAACAGAACATATTGAAGGGCATATATTAGAACAGCTTTTAGATTTGGCAAAAGTGCATATAAAGCAGAGGCAAAATAATGAGAATATCCGTACTGCTTCAAGATTAGAGAATAACGGTGTTAAGTTTAAAGAGCAAATATCAATATCAAATTCAAATTTCAGACCAATTAATCGCACTGAGCTAACAGAAGGTATGATACAGTTTTACATCAATCAACAAAAGCAGAATTCCAAAAGAATAATTAAACGCAGTGCTTAAAGGAAGGTTAAGGTGTCTAATAATATCACGCAAATAAGAAAAGAATATGAAGATAAGCTTAAAGAAATTAAAGCATTAATGAAGAATCCTAGCATGGATTCTGCGGTCTTTAGTAATAATACTGATTTTAGGGATAAGCATTTAACATTCCAAGCATCAGGTGGCGCTAGAACAAGTAGGAATACTGTAATTGTGAACTATCCAATTAAGGGATATCCATACAAGAGAGGAGTCAAATTATCTTTTGGTGAGAATAATGCTTACGAGCCACATGTTGAAGCTGGGGGTGGTGATGATTTATACGGCATATGCACTGACATTGATGATTTTTCCCAAACTGCAACAGTAATACCAATAACGGAAAGCTTTACTGGATATTTAGTAGTAAAAAAGGATAATCAGTCTTCAATTAATGTAGGGGATAAGTTGTGCTTCAATGCAAATGGAGAATTAGAAAAGGCTAGTACTTCAACTAACACTAAAGTTAATGCAATAGCTTTATCAAAGGCACACAAGTTAAATGACAGTCTTTACATAATAAATGTAAGTGTATTTGGAAATAGGGCCTTAAAGGGTAGTTAATGAGTACTGTAAGTAAAAAGACCATTTCTACAAATTCTAAAGGTACTAAAGAAGTTCAAGGTACTTCTAAGTCTTCACTAGCAAATGAGCAATTAGAAACTCAAGTAGCAAGTCAAGAGCAAATAGAATTTTTAAAATCACTAGACGTAGCAACTTTAAGTACTCTAGATACTCTAGAAGATGTAGAAACGTTAAGAGCAAGTACTCAACCTAAAAACCGAAGCAAAAGACATACACCTACACAAGTAGAGTCACTTGAGACGCAATATAGAGATTCAATTCTAAAGCTTAAGAAGTACACTAAGACTCAACGTGAAGATAGGGCGTTATTTAGTGGATTTGAGAATGGATTTCAAGATAAGATGAAGATTATCGATGCTGATGCTCTCTCAATATCTAGTAGTGTTGATACGATAGAAGAATATTCATACAAAGGGTATCCATACAAGAGAGCAATTAAGCTTTCAGTAGAAAATGAGAATGTTTATGTCGTATCTTCAAATGATGAGGATATGTATGGAATATGCATTGATGTTGATGAGAGTACTGGAGTAGCATCTGTAATACCAATAACAAATAATTTTGAAGGATATTTATCAGCTAGTGATTCAAGTATCAAGATAGCAGATAAATTAGATTTTGATTCAAATGGGATGCTTATAAAAGCAGGAAGTGGTGGTAAGAAAATGATTAATGCCGTAGCACTCAGTGAGGCATTTACCATTGATTTAGCTTTAGAGGATGCTACGCGTAAGGGTCAGTACCAATTGCATTTTGTTAAAGCATCAGTTTATGGTAATAGATTTTAAAATTATTTAATTATCAAAATAGGAGGGTGAAGATTGTCATCTGCTAATATAACACAATTAGTAAAAGACTATGAAACTAAAAGGGATAAGCTTAAAGCGTTAATAAAGAATCCTAGTAGTGATGCGGCTGTCTTTAGTAACAATGCTGATTTTAGAGATAAACATTTACATTTTAGTAATTCTGGTGGCACTGCAACAAGCAGTAAAGCTAAATTAGAGAGTCATCCAAGTAAAGGATATCCATACAAAAGAGGGGTAAAGCTTGTTGTAAATACAGTAGAGAATAATAAACCACACTACGAGCCACATGTTGAGGCTGGGGGTGGTGATGATTTATACGGCATATGCACTGACATTGATGATTATACTGGTATTGCGACAGTAGTCCCAATAACAGAATATTTTGAAGGGTATCTTGTTGCTAAAGATAATTCTATTAAGAGAAAGGACAAGCTTAAGTTTAATTCAAATGGTGAGCTTGAGAAGACTAATGGTTCTAGCAATAACACTAATACTGTAGCCACATCAGATTCTATTCAGCTATCAAATGAACTTTATATGGTAGGTGTCGTAAGCTATGGGAACAAAGCTTTAAATTAATATAAGGAGATTATAGGAGATTTTTATGTCAGATTTATTTGATTTAGATTATTATACAAAGGAAATTGCAAATGTCATTGATGATATAAGTGTTCCAACATTTTACAAATGGTTAGCTGATGAACAGATTGATTATGTAAATCTAAAAAATGGATTTGTGAAAACTATTAAATGGGATGCGTTTGTTAGTGCAAATCCTACAAGTTTAGTTAATGAAGTTAATACTATTTCAACTATTGGATTTCGTTCAGAGACTGTAAAGCTTAATTATTTAAGATTGCAATACAAATTCAGACATATCAATCAAGCTGAAGAAGATTTCTATACTCATGATGGATATATTGGAGATGTAAATAACAATTTACTTCCCTTCAGAGAAGCATTCAAACTAGCAAGTGATGAGATTATTAAGATTATTGACCACTTTATCTTAACAGGTACTGTCTCAATACAAAGAGATGGTAAAAATCAAAAGGTATTACTTCCTAACATGTATGGCCTACTTAACATGCCAAATCAGATATTAGAAGAAGTTGAAGCTTCTAACAAAGATAAAATGGATAAGATCTTTGAAAAGATTGAATTGGGACTTTCAAAATTAGAATTAGGAGATTCATTCTCAACACCAATGATGGTAATTACTGACCAAGCAACCAGTTTGAAACTTGTAAAACCATATGGTACTGATACAAAACCAGCAGTTTCTAATGATAAATGGAGAGATGTGTTGATTAACACAATTAAGGCTGTAAACGATTGGCAAAAAGTTTACTTGCATACAAGTAACTTACTTTCAAATCAGATACTTATCTATCCATTAAATCCAAAATTACTAAAATTCAAACCAAGTAGATATATGTATCCAACTCTAAATAGACAAGTTGATTATGATTCAAGTGATATTGCTCATTCATACCTTGATTTTGTCTTAGGAGGACTCTTAGCAACAGAGAAGACTATTTTGAAAGTTAATATCAAACAAAGTTAGACTGAAAATATTAAGGAAAGTTACTTATGAGTACTAGTAACGTACCATCAGGGGGTTTCGGGGAGCTTTACTTACAAATTAAAGCTCTCTTAGATTTATCTGAAGAGAAGTTCAGTTTTGCAAAGTTTGAAGAACAAGCAAAGCTACTTGAAATGATAATTGAAACACGTGGAATTAATCCTAGCAAATTAAATATTAGTCAAGCATCTCTACTGCTTTATTATTACATAGGTTGCCATCTAAAGCGTTCTGGTGTGATTCGTGAGTTTGGTCTTGAACAAATCAAAAAAGAAAAATTTGGTGAGCTTGAGATTGATTATTATCCATCCTCAGGTACCGAATTGAATTGTGGGAGTAAAGATTATTGTTCCTCTTTTGAAGAGCTTATCACACAAATTAAGTCAGGAGCGCGTAAGACTTACTGCATAGGTGTTGTGTAATGAGCACAAGAGACAGGCTTGCTAGTATGGCAGATCGCATGATTGGCAGGTTTCGTGAAGAATCATACTTCCGGTTTTACAAAGGAACATATTCGCATGATGATGAGTTTGAAAGCCCTGAGATTAATTTCGATAAAAACAATTATACTCAGTTTGTTGGAATTATTATCGATATCTCTCCACAAGAACTTGTAAAAATTAATGACTCTAATATTTATGACTTGGAAAACTTATCAAAGCTTTACACAAATGCTGAGATTAATTTTGAAATTAAAGACAGAGTATCACTTGAGGGTTCATTTTTTGAAATTATAAAGATTGACTCTAGCGTTGGTTATAAGACTTTAATTTTACGGGGTTTGGAATGGAGATAAAAGGTTTTAGAGAAGTAGAATTAGAGATTGGTTGGTTTGGGGGACGTGCTTTGGTAGCATTTATACATGAAATGGGTACTAAGAATTTACCTATACGTAAGCACTTGACTGAAGTAGCTAATTCTTCTCAGTTTAGAGAATACGTTAATACCAATTATATGAATAACGAATTTAATAAAGGCATTAAAAATGGTATGAATGCTTTGGGAAATGCATTTATAGAATATTATAAAAATTACGTATTAGCATCTAAAGTAAAACCTGCACTCTCTCCTAAGACAATTGCTTTAAAAAAGAGAAGGGGTAGCAAAACACCTGAGGTACCACTCAGTTGCAGCGGACTTATGCTTAAGACCATTGAATATAGGATAAATGAATGATACTGGATATTGCTACTATAAATCAATCTCTAATATCAGTTTTAAAAGACTTCACTAAATTTGCAAGCATTCATAAACTTGATGTTGATATTATAAATACGCATAACCATCCATACATGTCTGAACATACAATAAAAAAGCCCAATATCCTTGCAATAAAATTTGAAAATACCTTAGGTCTCTTTAATCACAACTTAAGAACCGGTTCATTTTACAAAAATGTAAATGAATTTGGTATCTGTTTCCAAATCTATTTCATGGCATTTGCAAACGTTAATAAGAATGCATATAAGAGACTTATGTCACTTTATACGTTATTTAGTGATTTTTTACATGACTTAGGTACCCAACGGTTTACATTCAAACCTGAAGAAGGTATAAGCACTCATGAAATAGATCTAAAGTTTTACATTTATGCTACAACCAATATGCAAAATTCTGGTCTTATTGATATCAAGAGCAATTATAGTCAGTTGGCATACTGTGCAAGTTGTGGTTTTAAAGCTAATGTGCAAGTAAAAGAAAACCAAATTAAGGAGGAAGAACAGAATGCCACAAGATACAATCAGTGTGAATTTGGCACATTCTGAATTAGATATAAACTATGTAAGTTACTATACACCCTTACTAGTGTATAAATGTGCAAAGATCAAACTCAATGATTCAACACCTAAGGTAAAGATATTAAACTTAAATATAAATAGCTTTGAAAAACAAATCGAGGCACTTGAAAAAGAAGGAAGTAATGGTGAGGATGAATTTAATAAGGAGAGAGAATACCTAAAAAAAGCAATGCAAGCATTCTTCTCAGCAGGTGATGCCGGACTTAGATCAGTCAAGCTACTTATATATAAAGAGGGAACCGAAGCAAAGGCAATTAAAACCCAACTTAGAGACAATAGATATACTTTTGTTGCCCTTATTAATACTTATTCAAGTAACAGTGATGGTGGTGATGGGCTTACAATATATAAGGATGATTATACTCATTTTAAAGACCCTGCTCACTTCTTTGTATTTGCAACAAAAGAATCTGAAATAAAAGCGTTGTTTAAAAATGGTACGAATTCTAAATCTAAAATTATTGTTATCCACTCTAAAGGAGAGGAATACTTACACTTAAGATTTATATCTAAATACTTACATGAAGCGAGTATATTTCATGCTGTAAACCCTTATGGACTTAAGTTTAGCGGTATGAGTCCTATTACTGATGATTCTATAACCTGTAAACTTAGGAATGCTAATATTAACTTTTACTCATTGCTTAATGAGACTGGTCTTGATGGTGTTATGGCTTTTAAGGAAGGAGTAACTCTTGAAGGAACTCCCATTGACGAATTATTTACTTATCATTATATCAAATCTGAACTTACATCCGAGCTTATTAGAGTATGGAATGTTAATGGTAGACAGAATAGTAAACTATCAGAACTACAACTCTCAGGAAAAAGAGATAATGCTTACAGTGCTGCTGTTGAATGTATGCTTAAACGTTTCATTGATAGGAATATTATTGTTGCTTACTCCAAGCTTAAGATTCACATATCACCAACACCCGAGCTAAAGCTTTTCTTATCAATAGAGATTACTTATAACCACTCTATGAACGCTGTCCTTTTAAACATTACAGCACAAGATATAAATAGTTATCTAAATAGCTTGAAGGAGAATTGAGAATGGAACAATACTATGATTTAAGGAACATATTTTTTTCAATTGGTGGGAATGAAGTTCAAGGTGGTAAGTTAGAACTTACAAGTGAACCTACAACAAGAGCGGTAGCTAGCAGTGAAGATAGGGGTTTCCCCGTAGTTAGCTTCAGGGATCCTAGAACCATTACTTTCATATTCAATATTGAAGTTACAATTGGATCTTATGAGTACAAATTGCTAACAAAGCTTTCAAAAGACCAATTTTATAATACTCATCAAAGTAAAACTGCAAAGATGTTAGATTTAGTATTCAATGACTTAGAAGACATCAAAATTGTATCTCAATATGCATTTTTTGCAGAAGAACCTTCAAGAAGTTATTCTGCTGAAGCTGAAAAGGTTACATTTGAAATCAGAGCGGTTAACTGCACAGTAAACACCTAATTTTGAACGCTTAAGGAGGATTTTATGATTACGCGTTACAAAATGAATATATTAACTAAAGATAAGACTTTTACATTTGAAGTAAGAGTACTGCCCGTTTACGAATGGGACTCTATATTAGGATTTTCACAAAATGAAGGCATCAAAAAACTTAATAATCTTGAATACTTAAGAGCAATAACAGACCTTATGATTAAACCTGGCTTTTTAGATGAATTTTACTTTATTTTAAATGAAAATAGAGAGTACATTACTTACTACAAAGATTATCTTAAGTACATACTTTACTCAATTCAGTTTGATGTATTCAAATCAGATCCTGACTTTAAGAAACCAACTTTAGTTTACTTAAGCCATTATCTAAATAATGCTGATGGATTTGTACAATTTGATTACATTAATGATAGTTGGAATTATGAACAGATAATACAAAATATCAAGTCACAACAAACATCAATGGGGATACAGGATGAAAATCCATAATGGAAGTAAAATCTTTAATGAAACCAAACTTGAATATTTTAAGTTACTTGAAGAGATAAAACAAAACAAATATTTCTTTCCTGTTATCATGGGTATTTGCACTTTAAATGAAGTCAAAACATTGAACTACGAAGAACTAAATGAGGTTTACAAAATATCGAATCTGAAACTTGAAAAGCAAATATTTGAAATGACTCTCTCTAAGGGAATGTTATGAATACTCCAAAATTTACAATTAAATTTACAGGAGTGCTAGATCATGCATCAACTCGCAAATCATTAGAAAAAGACATTTCTAAACTAGAACATTTAATTAAACCTAAAAAATCTTCTCTAAAGAGCACTAAAGATATCTTAAAACATAACTTATCTGAGAAGAAACGTGAACTAGCCAAACAAACCAAATATGAGAAATTACGAGAAAGGGTAGAAAAGTTTAGATTTACTGAAACTAAAAAACTTGTTAAGCTAGGATACAAATTTGAGGAAGCTAGAAAAAAAGCATTCAAGCGTTCACTTATGTCAAGTAAAGACCGAAGACGATTAGAATATGAAGAAATGAAAAGTGGCAAGCATAAGGAAACAATACTTCACAAAGCTATCCAAAAAAGTATTCTTAAAGGCGGTAGCATTTTGAAAATTGCTACTGGAACTGCTCTTGGACATATAGTGGGTCATACCTTTCAAAGTGGTATTGGTGATATCTTGAATTTTGCAAAAAAATCTATACTTAATGATGCTAGATTTCAAAAGCTTGACTTAATTACTTCAAGAGTATTTAAAACAAATGAAAAGAGCAAACTTGATAGCATGCTTCAAGGCATACCTGGTTTTGGGAACAGCATTGAAAGAGAAGATTTTCTCAACTCTGCTGGGACTCTTAGAAAAGTATTACAACACTTAGGTCAAAACAATGACGATAATCTTAAGCAGGCTGTAGCATTTGCTGCAAAGCTTAAATCTACCGGGGTTGTTAGTGATAAGAATTCTGCTATTACTGCAGTAGCAGAATTCTTGCAAGGCAAAAGCGGTTCTCTTTATAACATTATGAGTTCATTTAATAAATTTACTGATAAATATAATGAACGAGCCGAAATGGAATATGACAGAGTAGCAACTGGTTATACCTTTGATTACAGAACAGACAAATTAAAAGAAATTATTAAGGACTGGAACTCTCTTGAGTTTCCTACTTATGCTAGTGAAGCTGAAAAAATTAAGGATAGTCTGGATAAAGCTCAAGATTCATTTGGAAAACTTTCAGCTAGTGTATTCCAACCCATGTTGGAAAAAATAGAAACCATAGCTAAATGGTTAACAGGTTTTACCGTCAAAACACATATTGTTGAGCCCATAATAGACGGAATTAAAAGTTTTTTCGGTGACATTAACGAATGGCTTATAAAGCTTGGAAATCAAATTCTAAAATTAACACTGCCTAATTGGGCATACAAATGGTTATTTGGTTCAAAACCTACAACAGATAAAAGCCATTCACCACTCTTAAGTACTGATACTGAATCAAAATTAGAAACAGACGCAAGCATAAGAACACCTTAAGGAGCATTTAAATATGATACCACAGCTTACAACAGACTTCATTCATAAATATAAAGACACAGCACCAGTAAAGGCAACACTAGACTTCTTAAAGCTTACTCCATCACAAGTAACAAGTATCCTTAAAGAAACATTCAATGAAATTTCTAGTGTGTTTATGGCATATAACTTCTTAAGTTTATGTCCAAGGATGGACTTTAAGGGACTGGGATACGTTCCACAAGGATTTTTCATCTTACCCAAAACTGAACTAATTAGCACAACTTACACCACAACATGTTCAAAGCGTCCTGTAATTGACTACTACACACGTAAATCTGAATATGTAAGTTACAATCCAACTTTCACTGGTGAAGTTATCACATTAAATAATGCTGTATTAACTAGTGCTTATAAGGAACTGCTTAAATTCTCGGCTAATACGGCTTTTGGAAAGTTAATCTTTCCTCATACCAGTAATCTGGCAAAACAACAACTTATTAATAGAGTTGAAGAGAGTGTACCATTTAGTTTCTACAGTCCAACTTTAGGGTTTAGGGGTATTGTTGCAATTACCTCTCTTACCCTTAAGGACACAGTATACCTTGATGAGGTTGAAATTAGTCTTACCTTAGAAGTTCTTAAAACATTTTCAATATATAAAGGATAACTTCATGGAATGTAGACTTATCAAATACGACTTCAAAATCGAATTTTATAATCCAAGTAAAACTAGCACTAAGAATATCACATCAGAAGAAAAGCCTAAAATTATAATTAAAACTGAAGATGGAATACACATTGACATATCAATATCTGATATGTACTCAAGTAACAATTATGTGTGTGCAAAGAAAAGCAAGCTAACCCTTTGGAACCTACCTATAGACTTTACTGATAATGTAAATGAAGGAGATATTGTAAAAATATCTTATAAAAAGTTCGCAGACTCTAAAGATTATGACTTTATTATGGCAGGTTATTTGGGTGTTCCTATGAGTACTGATTATCCCAATGGAGATTTTAGTGTTGACCTTGAAATTCATTTGGCAACAAAAAGTAATTATTTCAATCGCAAGCTTAAAATAAATCAATTCCAGGGAATGAGTGTAGAGAATGCAATTAAATCAGCTTTTCCTGGTAAATGCATTATCAATATGAGCTATGCTGAGAGAACAAAAATTATAACAGAAAGTTTTTGTGCAAATACTCCTCTTGAGTTTCTTGAAAAGATAACTAAAAAGTATGTTCAAAGTGTTAGAACAGATATTGTACCTAAGGAGCATACACAACTTATTAAAGAATCGGCTCTCGGGAACACTCATGTTGAGTGTAATTACATTTTTACTAACGCCACACCTGCAGAGCAAAATACAAATTATCTACCTCTTGAAGATTTTGGTCTTGAGTTTATTCCTCAACAAGAGATTACTATTGGCAGTACTTTAAGTATAAGATTTATATATTGGAATGCCAAAGTTATGTACACACACAAACTGAAAGTTGGTGACAGGGTAAAATTCATTGACTCGCTTGGAAAAGAAGTTAAGAGCAGTATTATAGAGTCTAATGCTATCTTAAGCAATACTGGTGAATGCTCACTTATCCTTAAGCTTTATGATGACTCTAATTACTTAGAAATAAATGGGACAGCTAAATAAATGAACTTGAATTATGAAATATACAGAATGAATAGCCAAATGAAAGGCTCCCCGTTAACACAAGAAGAAATAAAACTATGGACTTATAGAAACATTTTTATCTCTAAAATAGGAATAATCAAATCTTTTAACGCCTCTACACAAGAAGGTGTTGTTTTGCTCTCTGGACACACAGACTTAGAAATTAAGACACGCAATATATCAAACATGCATTTTAATCTTAAAGAAAATGACGGGGTAATCTTACTTCAAAGTAGTATTAACCTTTTTAATGAGGATGATAATCATTATTTTGACAAAAACTATTTTTATATTCTAAGGCCAATTAACATGCAAAATGCTACTATCAAAGTTAATGACTTTGCAATTGACATACAAAACCCCATAGACATTAAAGCTAACAATACAAGCTTAAGGGCAGTATTAGAAGAAATTGTTTCTTGTCTACAAAATTTACGGGTCATTGGAAATGCTAGTGTTGAACCTAGCTTTTACAGCAATCTTGTAAAAATTACAACTAAAATAAATATGTTACTAAAATAGGTTTTTGCCAAAATAGTGCTATATTTACTACCGGTTAAAGGTTAAATTAGAATCATTAAAAGGTTAAAGATTGGATTTACAGATTGACAATCAATTTAATTTGGTTTTTAAAAAAGACTTAGCATTAACTAGTGGAATAAATGAACAAAAGCAACGTTTATTTATATTTTTAAGAACTCCAAAGGGTAGTCTTAAGAATGCTCCTAATTGGGGATTTGATTATAATTTCTTTACAAGGTTTGCTAAGACAAGCTCTTTAACACAAATTAAAACTTACTTTTCAAGCATTATACAAGACCTCAAAATTGATGTTGTCAACATTGAAACAATTACTAAAAATAACACATTAAACATTATATTTGAATTTGCAAACGACACTTTAAATATGGAGATTAGAATATGAGCATTCTTTTTGATCCTGATTTTGGTATTCTAAAACAGAATATCCAACAAATAGTTAATGCCAAACGAGCATACTTACGAGATATGCATGGGATTGTCATTAATAATGACCCATCCTCCATTTATAATATTATTGCAACCTCACTTGCAACAATTGAAGAACAAATCATTGATGAACTTAATTCATTTTTCTCTAAAGTAAGTCCCGGTGGCGAATACTTTAAGGCAATCGAAGAGCACATAAGTGTTAAGAGTACTACCTTTGATGCGGTTCGTTCATCATTGCTTAAACTTAAAGAAATAGAGTACGTCAATATTGATTCTAAAGCCGGAACAGCTGATATTTATCTTATATTAAATGACTCTTTACTAAATTCTAGTAAAACTGATATCACTGATTCTACATTTAAAGCCAAACTTTGGAAAGTGCTTTATTCAACTATGCCTGTAGGTACACTCTTTAATGGTAGTATCACAATTGATGGCCTTAACACTCATAATCAACTCAAAAGCTATAAAATATCTTTAGGAAAGAAAAAATACGTATACCTTAAAGTAAAATATCAACTTGATCTTAAGAATCACATATATCTTAACATAGACATGCAAATAAGAGATATATACAAACGTATTGTAACTAATAACTATCCTGATATGGGCATCAGCTTTGAATATCAAGATTTTATAGCTCCTGTTAATGAGATTAAGGGAATTAAGAGTATGAAAATATATGCTTGCATTAAAGACACAGATGACACTAAAATTGCAAGCATTACTGATTCAGAATTTAAGGAAAATACTAATATTGAAGTTAAGCCTGAGGAAATACTTATCTTCAATCTTACTGACAGATTAATCATTGACATTACAACTTAAAGGAGCTATTAAAAATGCAAATACCCATCCATCTTCAAGATACTGGGGTTGAAAAGTTCATACAAAATGAATTAGAGTATGCAAATACAATGTACCTAGAACTAAAAAGTCTAAATTCTAATTTCACAAGCATTACTGCTACACGCCACTGCTCATCACGTTTTATTGCCATTTGGTTATCCAATCTATTTAGAATCTTTTACTCTGAAAGCCAACCACTCGAATCACTTGTAGCAAACATTGATAGTGTACTTTTTGCTTTACGTCATATTGGCACTGATGAATCATTTATAAGACTTTTTAAGGCCTTCTTAAATGTCGATATTGAAGTTACTACCCCACAAGCTGGTGTAATTAACATAAAATTATTAAACAGGATAAAAACTAACTTTATTTCCTTTATCTCTCCTAGCACCGTTAAAGGGCATAAACCAAAACGTATTCGATTACATCAAACAAAAAAAGGATTTAAAACGGCATATAAATTTTTAACATTCAATTTCCTTCCTAAAGGATATTCACACTCAATTTATGCATTTATAAAAAATCTCATTCCTATAGGACGTGTCTTAAAAATTACAAATAATGAAAACATAGAAATTATTACTTTTAATTAAGGAGAACATTAATGTCAAGTGAAGAGAAACTCTTAATTGATGAAGAAGAATTTATCCAAATCAACAACCTAAACAGAGTTGGTGATATTCAAAAAACTGATTTAATGCTACTTGATGATGGAAGTTCTAATTGCAATGCAATTACATATGAAAATTTTCTTAAAAAAACTAAAGACAAAATCTTCAAAAATGAAGGACTTGAGTATTTCAAAGAAGTCATTAAAGATACAATTGCTACTGAACTATTAGCAAATGAAAACTTTATAAATCAAGCTTATAATAAAGTGCTTGAAAAATTACTCAACAATGCCAATAACGGTGTTTATAATATTTCTGATAAAGTAAGAGACAGAATTATAGGAAATATATCATCAACTACATTAACTAAAAATGATAAGTTTGTAATTATGAATTATAGTACGCTACAAAAATCCCCAGTACCTGAATATTTAACAGGAATTCCTTCTGGGTTTACTACAACAAAAAGAAAAACTACAAGTTCATATATTTACCCATCTTATTTTAAGAATCAAGCTTACGTATTAGACATGACATCAGAATATTCAAATCAAGAAGTTGAACTCTTATTTTATACATCTGATGATGATAACCCTATTTATTTAGACATTACTGTTGCTCTCACAATCAATGCGTCTGGTACTAAATATGCAAAAAAAGTAGCACTTAAATACACTGATAGCTCACAAAAGTCAACAGCATATTATTACGGTGCTAAAAATGCTTATGTAGATATTTTATGTCCAGTACTTAGAGGATGGTACATTCAAAAACGTGGATATATAAATGGTAATCGTGTTCCGGTTTTAGTAAAGTTATAACTTTATATAGTTTTTGCTATTCTTTGCTATATAGTTGTAGCTTACCAATTATAAACACGAGGTGATAAAGTTGAATGAATTAAGTATTAATAACATATTAGATTTTTTACTTCAACTAATTAACATCAATGAAGTGAAGTTAATCATTATTAGTATTTTTATATTAAGTTTGGGTTTGATTTTCAAACCAGTAATCAAAGATATGCTAAGTATCTTATTAAGTAAGATAAAAATACATGACAGAGACAAAGAAAAGGAGGATTTATGATACTTGATCGTAATTCTTTAGATACTGCTTTAAATGCAATCGTAACATTATTTGACACACTATCTAATTTTGAAGATGGGTCGTTTAATGAAAATGCTCATAAAACATTCATGCTACTAAACGACATTTACACAGAATATCAGATTATCTATACACAAAATATGGAAAGGTTAGAGAATGCCTTAACTCCGCAAATAAGAGAAACACTTGAACCTATCCAAACTAAAATCAAAAAATTTATAGAAAAGGTTAATAGCAATCCAGATAATATGCAATTACCATTAGAAATCTCATCAATTGAAAAGGAGGTCAAATGAAATTAAGTACTGCTAAATTAAGTGTTGATATCCTAAACAAATTTACAGAAATTATAAAAAATAACCACCAAGGTAAAAACACCGTAACCTACATTAATATTTTCACCAAAGTGGTTAATTATTTTTACTCACTATATGAGGCAAGTGTATATCAAATGGAACAAAAGGAAGCTATCAAACTACTCTCTGAAATTGAAGAAATACTAAGGCTCAACATCGAGATAATAGAAACTGCTGGGGATTATGATGATTATTCAAAATACATTTCTCAACTTAGAGCTAAACGTAATAAGCTCATGAGTACTTACATCAAAATGTTAAAGGAGGCCTAATTTGAAAAAACTAGTAAATTTAACTTTCTTAACGCTTATCTTCTCATGTACATCTATTGCTTCTCTAACGGAAGAACCAACATTTCCTAAAACCCAAACCCTCACAGAATTAAGTACTTATGAAGCTAAGCTAGCTGATTATGTTATGTACTTGCAAGTATTCTTAACACGTACAAAAAAGAAAGTTAATGACCCAAAGTATCCTAAGTTTACTTATTTTGATTCTTCTACACTCAAGTCTGAACAGACAATCCAGGATTTAATGTTTAATATCAACATTTTCAAAGCATACATCAAGATAACTAAACCTATTGCTGAAGCGGTTTACAAAAAATATTCAAAATTACAAAATTAATATTATTTAAAGCCCCTAATGGGGCTTATTTGCTTTAAATTATCATCTATGTATCAAATAAATATCTTAATTCTTCTTCTCTTGACAAGAATCCAAATAATCTGAGTGGACTATCCTCATATTTAGGCTGCATAAGCGCTATAAATGCCTCAAATTGATCTAACTTCCTCATAAGATGATTATTCTTAAATATATATTCTCTAATGAGTTCTATCCAATAGTTAACACTCCTTAAAGCTTTATTCATATTAAAATACTCTAAAAAGGAAGAATCATCCCCCTTCTTTATAGCACTTAAATATGCATTTATCTGCGATATACTCTTAAATGGTTTATCAACCAAATGCTTATGCATACCACGTGCTGCTATAAGAAGACTTTTATAGCAACTAAACTTAATTGAATTAGCTTTATTATCTTTATTTACTCCTACTGTATTAGTATTATTAGATTTCACAACTCTATTCACATCTACAGGTGGGGTTTCTACACCCTTAGATTGTTCCTGTGTTGTGTCTTGTCTAGTTCCTAAGGTATTTGCATCATTATCTTCCTCACTCTCAATTGATAGATTGGATGGTACATGCTTATTATCACTTTTGGTAACAGACTCATAATCAACAGGGCGCATCTCTTTAGTCACTATTTTTTCAGTTTCAGTATGCCCCATTTGTTGTACCTTATGAGCTTCATAAAGATCATCTGCATCTCCTAACTCTTCTCTTATATAGGGCATACTCTCAAGCCCCGCGCCTGGCAAAGTTCTGCATAGACAACTAACTGCACATTTCCTTAACATAAATACTGGTTTCTCTCTCCAAATAGGTGAGTTTTTGTAATACTCATTAAATAAAACAGAAAAACTATAAATATTACCATGCTCTGATTTGAAGTAAGCTGTACATTGCCAATCTTCTTGTACCATTTTATTGCCCTTAGAATCAATTTTAATTGTCTTAACCATCTCTTCTTTAAATTCAAGGCTATATTTACTATACCCTGCCTCATATGCCCTTATAAGTAATGTTTGATATGCTACCACAACTGCATATCTCCCATTAAATGGGATTATGTATGCTTCCTTCTTGAATGGATTTAGATTATTTACTTGTAGTAAAGTTAAGATTTCTCTCTCTGATTGAGTATCCATCCTTTTAAGTCCATGCATACTCTTATATGCTTCCCATACCTCATAAATATTACTTGAATTCATTTTTTCTGTTATTGTATTAATCGTATTTGATACCTCAGGTTTTGTCATATTCTTTGTATTTGTCATGATTAACTCCTTTTTTATATTTGTGATTCTATAAATAGAATAATATAACAAAAACTATCTTTTAACAAGATTTTTTAAATATTTGTTTTTGCTATAATATTTTTAATATTATTATTTTTGCTAAGTCTAAAAATAAAAATTATTTTTTACTAAGTTGCGATTTACTTATTACTAATAATTGAGTTACTATTACTAGTAATAAATAATCACAAATATAAAAAAGGAGTTTAAACA
>NZ_CP073139.1 GCF_023035675.1 Borrelia hermsii DAH
ATGAGGAGCACAAAAAAGCCTACCAAAAAACATCAATATAAATTAATCGTTTTAATATCTACACTAAACTACATGAACTTAAATCTTAAAAAATACACCCAAAGCAACATACTTTATTACTTTAATAACAATATGAAAAGAAATGGCCAAAAACTTGCTAAGCTTAAAACACTTCAAAAATATCTTTATAAATTAGAAAAAGAATTAGGTGTCACAATTAATTATTACAGACATTTGGGTGTTAACATGGGAACTGAAATTCACTATGACCTTAAGTATTCTAAAAAAGAATGTCATCACATAATCAATAAATACTTCAAAGAAAAAAAAGAAGAGAGACACAAAGATCGTGTAAATGCTAGTCTTGAAAAAAGATGTAATAAAAAGGGGAGTGTAGAAAAGGGGGAGTGTATATATAATATATATAATAATAAAAAAGAAGAAAAGAAAGACATAAAAGAAATAGAAAAACTGCAAGTAAAAAAGTACGCTAAGAAATGCAATTTTAGATCAAATGCTTTCTTCTCTATTTTGAATTTAAAACTAGAAAAAGATGTTACAATTAAAGTGCTTAAGATACTTAAAAGGACAGAAAACTTCATCGAAAAAACTAAACACAAGAAAAAAATCAATATTAAGTCACAAGAAAACAAGCTTGCAAGTAAGCAAAAGGAATTAAGTAGAATACTGGATGAAACAAAAGTCATCTTAAAAAATGAAGGCTATAACAGTAAACAGTTGGAAATCCAAATACAAAAGGTATATGAGCAATATAAAGATAAACCACACTTTATCATAGAAAACAATAAGTACAATGACTTAGAAAAGATAATAGGGAAGCTTAAAAAGACGGTTGAACGTGTTAAAGTAACCGCAAAAGAAGATGAGAAAGAAATTAGGAATAACCTATTTAGCATACTTCTTGAACAATTAAGACATAAAGTAGACACATCAGTTTTAGTACCAATACTGAAAGATTATTTAAACAAACAGAACAAATTGGAGTATAACAAGGTATTTAATAATCATTATTACTACGAAATTTTAGAGTTAGTAGAGAGTGGTGGGAATTATTTAAAATTAGGAGAACCCAAAAAAATTACGAGTTAAGGATTAGTTGTGGAGAGTGTATTAGAACGCCTCAAGAAAAAGGAATCAGAGATTAAAGAGAAAAGAGATAAACCCATCTTTGTTAAGATAGAAAGTCATAATGACAGGACATTATATCACACAAAAATTATGACAGATTTTTATGCATTTGGCATTAATAAAAAGCAAAATAAATTTTTTATTTTGCTTAGAACATTATTTAATAGAAAGAAAGCGGAATTTTTTAATCTATTTCCTGCAAGAGAAGATGATAAATTTTTAGGTATTTTTTACGGATATAGGAAACCAATCAAGAATGTTGTAACAAGATATGAGGAGAACGGGATTATGAAAGCATCTACCTTTTCAAAGGTTTACTACATAGAATTTAGGTTCAAGAAAGGTAGCGTGTTTTGCTATATTGTAGGAATTTCTTATTTACTTAGAAAGGATAAAACCGATACGAAATATTGCAAATCTTTAGTTGAGAATCTTGCAAACTTAGAAAAGGAAGTATATGAATTTTATGGTAAAAAATTATCAGACGGAGGGCGCATAAATAAATGGATAGAAAAAAACCTAAGATAATCACTATAGCATCAATTAAAGGGGGTGTTGGGAAAAGTACAAGTTCAATCATATTTGCAACACTATTGGCCCAAAAGCATAAAGTGCTTTTAATTGATATGGATACCCAAGCTTCTACTACTAGTTATTTTTATGAAAAAATAGAGGATCAAAATATAGATTTAAGAATAAATAACATATATGAAGTTTTAATAGATAAATTAAACGTCAATAGTTCAATTCTAAATGTTGAAAGTAATTTAGATTTAATCCCTAGTTATTTGACCTTACATAGTATAAATGCATTTGGATATAAGCATACTCTTAGTGAATTTAAATTAAAGAATGACCTGAAATATTTGAATATTAAGTATGATTACATAGTAATTGATACTCCCCCAAGTTTAGATTTCACATTAACTAGTTCTTTAATTTGTTGTAATTATGTAATAGTGCCGATGACAGCTGAAAAATGGACAATTGAAAGCTTTGACCTTTTAAAATTTTTTATGGAAAAAATAGCTTTAGAACTTCCTATTTTTTTTATTATTACTAGGTTTAAGAAAAACAATACACATAAACGATTATTAGAAATGATTAATTCAAAAAGTAATTTTTTGGGAACTATATCAGAACGGGAAGACTTGAATAAAAGAATAGCAGAAAACAATATTTTTGATTTTGGAAAAGACTATATTAAAGAATATGAAAATTCTTTAATAAATTTTTTTAAAAGAGTTGATTGATTTAAATATTAGTTCAACGCGTTGAACTAATATTTAATATAATTCAAGAGGTTCGATATGAAAAATAATAAAGAATTAAAAATTAATAAAAGAAATATTGATTCAAAAGGGAATGCATTACTTACTGCATCTGATGATAATGAAGAAGGTGCGGGAACAGTTCGTTATAATGCATTGAAAAAGAAATTATATATAAATCTTAGGGAAGGAATCTATAACAGAATAGAGTGTATGAAGATTTTAAAAGAAATAAAAGATAATGAATATTATAAGTTAGATGGATATAAAAGTTTTGATGCTTTTATAAGAAATTATGATGTTGCAAAAACCCAAGCTTATAATTATTTAAAAATTGCAACAGCCTTAGAAGAAGGATTGTTAGAGGAGCAATATGTACTAGAAAATGGATTTAGACAAATATTAAGCTTACTAAAGGATAAAGAAAGTGCAACAATAAAGAAATCAAAAGTAAATCCAATAAAACCATTAAGGTTTCAACTTAAAAGTCAAGAAAGTTATGGTTTTTATAAGAGCAATGCTAAATTTACTAGTTTTTTAATGGATGAACTTTTTGAAAATCAAAAAGATTTGCTTGATAAGCTTTTGAAGAAGTATAAAGAATTAAAAGGGGAATGATAAGGACGTATTTATGAGTAATTTAGCATATAAAACATATAGAACAGAAGATTTAAGGGTAGAGTTTTTAAATAAGGGGTTTACTGAAGAAGCAGTAGATTTCATTTTACTTCATAATGATAATTCTAATTTTGAAGTCTTAAGGGAAAAGATGAATTCATTAGAACAACAAATGATTAATGTAGAACAGAACTTAGAAAAAGATATTGAATTCATTAGGATGGAATTTAACAATAAACTAGAAAATTTGGATACTAAGATAGACAATGTAGAGAAGAATTTACAGAAAGACATATCTAATTTAGAGCGCAGTTTACTTAAAGAAATAGAAAGAAATAATGCAGTCTTAAGAGAAGAAATGAAAAAAGATAATGCAATCTTAAGAGAAGAAATGAAAAGAGATAATGCAGTCTTAAGAGAAGAAATGAAAAAAGATAATGCAGTCTTAAGAGAAGAAATGAAAAAAGATAATGCAGTACTATTAGAAAAGCTTGATATGTCAAATAAAGTTTTATTAGAAAAGCTTAAGATAGGGAATAGGATGTTAAACCTTATTTCATTGATAGGAATGCCCATCATTACTTCTATTCTTGTATACATAATAACAAACTATTTTGGGAGGGGGTAATGATACTGAAAATACAGGTAGTTGATTTTACTTTATATTTGGTGTACGATAATTATCGTTAGTAGTGCTATTCGTTTTAGGACTACCTATTTTATGATCACCATCAGTGGGCCTTAGAGCTTAGTTAAGGATTCTTTTAAGAGTTTTTAATTAAGCTCTAAATTTTTATCTTCAAGTTTAATAATGCAATATTTTGCTATCTTTTTATGATTTTTTTGTTAATAGTATTGCAAAATTTTAGTTTTTGTTATATATTATTTTTAATAATTCATAAAATAGGAGATTAAACCATGAATAATAATATGACAAAACCTGAGATATCAAATACGATTAGTACAATAACAGAAAAAATGAATTCAAGTAATATTTATGAGGTATGGGAAGCATATAAGAGTATGCATGGACTTAAAAGGATGGATACTCAATCAGAGAGAGAAATCTTAACTTTACTACAAGTAAATAATCTAAATCCATTCAAGAAGGAAGCATACATAATCCCATTTAATGGGAGATATGCAGTTGTGGTAGCATATCAAACATTACTTATAAGGGCATATGAGGCAGGGTATAGTAAATATAGCCTTGAATTTAAAGAAGAGATGGTTAAGACAATTAAAATTGATTCTAAAGGTAATAAAATGGTACAAGAAGATTGGCAATGTACAGCTTACTTCAAATCAGAGCATGGTAATATTTATAGTTTTTCTGTTTTATTTAATGAGTATTACAAAAACTCACCTATTTGGAGAGAGAAACCAGTATTTATGTTAAGGAAATGTGCAGTTAGTTGTCTATGCAGAACTTTGCCAGGCGCGGGGCTTGAGAGTATGCCCTATATAAGAGAAGAGTTAGGAGATACAGATGATCTTTATGAAGCTCATAAGGCACAACAAATAGGGCATACTGAAACTGAAAAAATAGTGACTAAAGAGATGCGCCCTGTTGATTATGAGTCTGTTACCAAAAGTGATAATAAGCATGTACCATCCAATCTATCAATTGAGAGTGAGGAAGATAATGATGCAAATACCTTAGGAACTAGACAAGACACAACACAGGAACAATCTAAGGGTGTAGAAACCCCACCTGTAGATGTGAATAGAGTTGTGAAATCTAATAATACTAATACAGTAGGAGTAAATAAAGATAATAAAGCTAATTCAATTAAGTTTAGTTGCTATAAAAGTCTTCTTATAGCAGCACGTGGTATGCATAAGCATTTGGTTGATAAACCATTTAAGAGTATATCGCAGATAAATGCATATTTAAGTGCTATAAAGAAGGGGGATGATTCTTCCTTTTTAGAGTATTTTAATATGAACAAAGCTTTAAGGAGTGTTAACTATTGGATAGAACTCATTAGAGAATATATATTTAAGAATAATCATCTTATGAGGAAGTTAGATCAATTTGAGGCATTTATAGCGCTTATGCAGCCTAAATATGAGGATAGTCCACTCAGATTATTTGGATTCTTGTCAAGAGAAGAAGAATTAAGATATTTATTTGATACATAGATGATAATTTAAAGCAAATAAGCCCCATTAGGGGCTTTAAATAATATTAATTTTGTAATTTTGAATATTTTTTGTAAACCGCTTCAGCAATAGGTTTAGTTATCTTGATGTATGCTTTGAAAATGTTGATATTAAACATTAAATCCTGGATTGTCTGTTCAGACTTGAGTGTAGAAGAATCAAAATAAGTAAACTTAGGATACTTTGGGTCATTAACTTTCTTTTTTGTACGTGTTAAGAATACTTGCAAGTACATAACATAATCAGCTAGCTTAGCTTCATAAGTACTTAATTCTGTGAGGGTTTGGGTTTTAGGAAATGTTGGTTCTTCCGTTAGAGAAGCAATAGATGTACATGAGAAGATAAGCGTTAAGAAAGTTAAATTTACTAGTTTTTTCAAATTAGGCCTCCTTTAACATTTTGATGTAAGTACTCATGAGCTTATTACGTTTAGCTCTAAGTTGAGAAATGTATTTTGAATAATCATCATAATCCCCAGCAGTTTCTATTATCTCGATGTTGAGCCTTAGTATTTCTTCAATTTCAGAGAGTAGTTTGATAGCTTCCTTTTGTTCCATTTGATATACACTTGCCTCATATAGTGAGTAAAAATAATTAACCACTTTGGTGAAAATATTAATGTAGGTTACGGTGTTTTTACCTTGGTGGTTATTTTTTATAATTTCTGTAAATTTGTTTAGGATATCAACACTTAATTTAGCAGTACTTAATTTCATTTGACCTCCTTTTCAATTGATGAGATTTCTAATGGTAATTGCATATTATCTGGATTGCTATTAACCTTTTCTATAAATTTTTTGATTTTAGTTTGGATAGGTTCAAGTGTTTCTCTTATTTGCGGAGTTAAGGCATTCTCTAACCTTTCCATATTTTGTGTATAGATAATCTGATATTCTGTGTAAATGTCGTTTAGTAGCATGAATGTTTTATGAGCATTTTCATTAAACGACCCATCTTCAAAATTAGATAGTGTGTCAAATAATGTTACGATTGCATTTAAAGCAGTATCTAAAGAATTACGATCAAGTATCATAAATCCTCCTTTTCTTTGTCTCTGTCATGTATTTTTATCTTACTTAATAAGATACTTAGCATATCTTTGATTACTGGTTTGAAAATCAAACCCAAACTTAATATAAAAATACTAATAATGATTAACTTCACTTCATTGATGTTAATTAGTTGAAGTAAAAAATCTAATATGTTATTAATACTTAATTCATTCAACTTTATCACCTCGTGTTTATAATTGGTAAGCTACAACTATATAGCAAAGAATAGCAAAAACTATATAAAGTTATAACTTTACTAAAACCGGAACACGATTACCATTTATATATCCACGTTTTTGAATGTACCATCCTCTAAGTACTGGACATAAAATATCTACATAAGCATTTTTAGCACCGTAATAATATGCTGTTGACTTTTGTGAGCTATCAGTGTATTTAAGTGCTACTTTTTTTGCATATTTAGTACCAGACGCATTGATTGTGAGAGCAACAGTAATGTCTAAATAAATAGGGTTATCATCATCAGATGTATAAAATAAGAGTTCAACTTCTTGATTTGAATATTCTGATGTCATGTCTAATACGTAAGCTTGATTCTTAAAATAAGATGGGTAAATATATGAACTTGTAGTTTTGCTTTTTGTTGTAGTAAACCCAGAAGGAATTCCTGTTAAATATTCAGGTACTGGGGATTTTTGTAGCGTACTATAATTCATAATTACAAACTTATCATTTTTAGTTAATGTAGTTGATGATATATTTCCTATAATTCTGTCTCTTACTTTATCAGAAATATTATAAACACCGTTATTGGCATTGTTGAGTAATTTTTCAAGCACTTTATTATAAGCTTGATTTATAAAGTTTTCATTTGCTAATAGTTCAGTAGCAATTGTATCTTTAATGACTTCTTTGAAATACTCAAGTCCTTCATTTTTGAAGATTTTGTCTTTAGTTTTTTTAAGAAAATTTTCATATGTAATTGCATTGCAATTAGAACTTCCATCATCAAGTAGCATTAAATCAGTTTTTTGAATATCACCAACTCTGTTTAGGTTGTTGATTTGGATAAATTCTTCTTCATCAATTAAGAGTTTCTCTTCACTTGACATTAATGTTCTCCTTAATTAAAAGTAATAATTTCTATGTTTTCATTATTTGTAATTTTTAAGACACGTCCTATAGGAATGAGATTTTTTATAAATGCATAAATTGAGTGTGAATATCCTTTAGGAAGGAAATTGAATGTTAAAAATTTATATGCCGTTTTAAATCCTTTTTTTGTTTGATGTAATCGAATACGTTTTGGTTTATGCCCTTTAACGGTGCTAGGAGAGATAAAGGAAATAAAGTTAGTTTTTATCCTGTTTAATAATTTTATGTTAATTACACCAGCTTGTGGGGTAGTAACTTCAATATCGACATTTAAGAAGGCCTTAAAAAGTCTTATAAATGATTCATCAGTGCCAATATGACGTAAAGCAAAAAGTACACTATCAATGTTTGCTACAAGTGATTCGAGTGGTTGGCTTTCAGAGTAAAAGATTCTAAATAGATTGGATAACCAAATGGCAATAAAACGTGATGAGCAGTGGCGTGTAGCAGTAATGCTTGTGAAATTAGAATTTAGACTTTTTAGTTCTAGGTACATTGTATTTGCATACTCTAATTCATTTTGTATGAACTTTTCAACCCCAGTATCTTGAAGATGGATGGGTATTTGCATTTTTAATAGCTCCTTTAAGTTGTAATGTCAATGATTAATCTGTCAGTAAGATTGAAGATAAGTATTTCCTCAGGCTTAACTTCAATATTAGTATTTTCCTTAAATTCTGAATCAGTAATGCTTGCAATTTTAGTGTCATCTGTGTCTTTAATGCAAGCATATATTTTCATACTCTTAATTCCCTTAATCTCATTAACAGGAGCTATAAAATCTTGATATTCAAAGCTGATGCCCATATCAGGATAGTTATTAGTTACAATACGTTTGTATATATCTCTTATTTGCATGTCTATGTTAAGATATATGTGATTCTTAAGATCAAGTTGATATTTTACTTTAAGGTATACGTATTTTTTCTTTCCTAAAGATATTTTATAGCTTTTGAGTTGATTATGAGTGTTAAGGCCATCAATTGTGATACTACCATTAAAGAGTGTACCTACAGGCATAGTTGAATAAAGCACTTTCCAAAGTTTGGCTTTAAATGTAGAATCAGTGATATCAGTTTTACTAGAATTTAGTAAAGAGTCATTTAATATAAGATAAATATCAGCTGTTCCGGCTTTAGAATCAATATTGACGTACTCTATTTCTTTAAGTTTAAGCAATGATGAACGAACCGCATCAAAGGTAGTACTCTTAACACTTATGTGCTCTTCGATTGCCTTAAAGTATTCGCCACCGGGACTTACTTTAGAGAAAAATGAATTAAGTTCATCAATGATTTGTTCTTCAATTGTTGCAAGTGAGGTTGCAATAATATTGTAAATGGAGGATGGGTCATTATTAATGACAATCCCATGCATATCTCGTAAGTATGCTCGTTTGGCATTAACTATTTGTTGGATATTCTGTTTTAGAATACCAAAATCAGGATCAAAAAGAATGCTCATATTCTAATCTCCATATCTAAAGTGTCGTTTGCAAATTCAAATATAATGTTTAATGTGTTATTTTTAGTAATTGTTTCAATGTTGACAACATCAATCTTGAGGTCTTGTATAATGCTTGAAAAGTAAGTTTTAATTTGTGTTAAAGAGCTTGTCTTAGCAAACCTTGTAAAGAAATTATAATCAAATCCCCAATTAGGAGCATTCTTAAGACTACCCTTTGGAGTTCTTAAAAATATAAATAAACGTTGCTTTTGTTCATTTATTCCACTAGTTAATGCTAAGTCTTTTTTAAAAACCAAATTAAATTGGTTGTCAATCTGTAAATCCAATCTTTAACCTTTTAATGATTCTAATTTAACCTTTAACCGGTAGTAAATATAGCACTATTTTGGCAAAAACCTATTTTAGTAACATATTTATTTTAGTTGTAATTTTTACAAGATTGCTGTAAAAGCTAGGTTCAACACTAGCATTTCCAATGACCCGTAAATTTTGTAGACAAGAAACAATTTCTTCTAATACTGCCCTTAAGCTTGTATTGTTAGCTTTAATGTCTATGGGGTTTTGTATGTCAATTGCAAAGTCATTAACTTTGATAGTAGCATTTTGCATGTTAATTGGCCTTAGAATATAAAAATAGTTTTTGTCAAAATAATGATTATCATCCTCATTAAAAAGGTTAATACTACTTTGAAGTAAGATTACCCCGTCATTTTCTTTAAGATTAAAATGCATGTTTGATATATTGCGTGTCTTAATTTCTAAGTCTGTGTGTCCAGAGAGCAAAACAACACCTTCTTGTGTAGAGGCGTTAAAAGATTTGATTATTCCTATTTTAGAGATAAAAATGTTTCTATAAGTCCATAGTTTTATTTCTTCTTGTGTTAACGGGGAGCCTTTCATTTGGCTATTCATTCTGTATATTTCATAATTCAAGTTCATTTATTTAGCTGTCCCATTTATTTCTAAGTAATTAGAGTCATCATAAAGCTTAAGGATAAGTGAGCATTCACCAGTATTGCTTAAGATAGCATTAGACTCTATAATACTGCTCTTAACTTCTTTTCCAAGCGAGTCAATGAATTTTACCCTGTCACCAACTTTCAGTTTGTGTGTGTACATAACTTTGGCATTCCAATATATAAATCTTATACTTAAAGTACTGCCAATAGTAATCTCTTGTTGAGGAATAAACTCAAGACCAAAATCTTCAAGAGGTAGATAATTTGTATTTTGCTCTGCAGGTGTGGCGTTAGTAAAAATGTAATTACACTCAACATGAGTGTTCCCGAGAGCCGATTCTTTAATAAGTTGTGTATGCTCCTTAGGTACAATATCTGTTCTAACACTTTGAACATACTTTTTAGTTATCTTTTCAAGAAACTCAAGAGGAGTATTTGCACAAAAACTTTCTGTTATAATTTTTGTTCTCTCAGCATAGCTCATATTGATAATGCATTTACCAGGAAAAGCTGATTTAATTGCATTCTCTACACTCATTCCCTGGAATTGATTTATTTTAAGCTTGCGATTGAAATAATTACTTTTTGTTGCCAAATGAATTTCAAGGTCAACACTAAAATCTCCATTGGGATAATCAGTACTCATAGGAACACCCAAATAACCTGCCATAATAAAGTCATAATCTTTAGAGTCTGCGAACTTTTTATAAGATATTTTTACAATATCTCCTTCATTTACATTATCAGTAAAGTCTATAGGTAGGTTCCAAAGGGTTAGCTTGCTTTTCTTTGCACACACATAATTGTTACTTGAGTACATATCAGATATTGATATGTCAATGTGTATTCCATCTTCAGTTTTAATTATAATTTTAGGCTTTTCTTCTGATGTGATATTCTTAGTGCTAGTTTTACTTGGATTATAAAATTCGATTTTGAAGTCGTATTTGATAAGTCTACATTCCATGAAGTTATCCTTTATATATTGAAAATGTTTTAAGAACTTCTAAGGTAAGACTAATTTCAACCTCATCAAGGTATACTGTGTCCTTAAGGGTAAGAGAGGTAATTGCAACAATACCCCTAAACCCTAAAGTTGGACTGTAGAAACTAAATGGTACACTCTCTTCAACTCTATTAATAAGTTGTTGTTTTGCCAGATTACTGGTATGAGGAAAGATTAACTTTCCAAAAGCCGTATTAGCCGAGAATTTAAGCAGTTCCTTATAAGCACTAGTTAATACAGCATTATTTAATGTGATAACTTCACCAGTGAAAGTTGGATTGTAACTTACATATTCAGATTTACGTGTGTAGTAGTCAATTACAGGACGCTTTGAACATGTTGTGGTGTAAGTTGTGCTAATTAGTTCAGTTTTGGGTAAGATGAAAAATCCTTGTGGAACGTATCCCAGTCCCTTAAAGTCCATCCTTGGACATAAACTTAAGAAGTTATATGCCATAAACACACTAGAAATTTCATTGAATGTTTCTTTAAGGATACTTGTTACTTGTGATGGAGTAAGCTTTAAGAAGTCTAGTGTTGCCTTTACTGGTGCTGTGTCTTTATATTTATGAATGAAGTCTGTTGTAAGCTGTGGTATCATATTTAAATGCTCCTTAAGGTGTTCTTATGCTTGCGTCTGTTTCTAATTTTGATTCAGTATCAGTACTTAAGAGTGGTGAATGGCTTTTATCTGTTGTAGGTTTTGAACCAAATAACCATTTGTATGCCCAATTAGGCAGTGTTAATTTTAGAATTTGATTTCCAAGCTTTATAAGCCATTCGTTAATGTCACCGAAAAAACTTTTAATTCCGTCTATTATGGGCTCAACAATATGTGTTTTGACGGTAAAACCTGTTAACCATTTAGCTATGGTTTCTATTTTTTCCAACATGGGTTGGAATACACTAGCTGAAAGTTTTCCAAATGAATCTTGAGCTTTATCCAGACTATCCTTAATTTTTTCAGCTTCACTAGCATAAGTAGGAAACTCAAGAGAGTTCCAGTCCTTAATAATTTCTTTTAATTTGTCTGTTCTGTAATCAAAGGTATAACCAGTTGCTACTCTGTCATATTCCATTTCGGCTCGTTCATTATATTTATCAGTAAATTTATTAAATGAACTCATAATGTTATAAAGAGAACCGCTTTTGCCTTGCAAGAATTCTGCTACTGCAGTAATAGCAGAATTCTTATCACTAACAACCCCGGTAGATTTAAGCTTTGCAGCAAATGCTACAGCCTGCTTAAGATTATCGTCATTGTTTTGACCTAAGTGTTGTAATACTTTTCTAAGAGTCCCAGCAGAGTTGAGAAAATCTTCTCTTTCAATGCTGTTCCCAAAACCAGGTATGCCTTGAAGCATGCTATCAAGTTTGCTCTTTTCATTTGTTTTAAATACTCTTGAAGTAATTAAGTCAAGCTTTTGAAATCTAGCATCATTAAGTATAGATTTTTTTGCAAAATTCAAGATATCACCAATACCACTTTGAAAGGTATGACCCACTATATGTCCAAGAGCAGTTCCAGTAGCAATTTTCAAAATGCTACCGCCTTTAAGAATACTTTTTTGGATAGCTTTGTGAAGTATTGTTTCCTTATGCTTGCCACTTTTCATTTCTTCATATTCTAATCGTCTTCGGTCTTTACTTGACATAAGTGAACGCTTGAATGCTTTTTTTCTAGCTTCCTCAAATTTGTATCCTAGCTTAACAAGTTTTTTAGTTTCAGTAAATCTAAACTTTTCTACCCTTTCTCGTAATTTCTCATATTTGGTTTGTTTGGCTAGTTCACGTTTCTTCTCAGATAAGTTATGTTTTAAGATATCTTTAGTGCTCTTTAGAGAAGATTTTTTAGGTTTAATTAAATGTTCTAGTTTAGAAATGTCTTTTTCTAATGATTTGCGAGTTGATGCATGATCTAGCACTCCTGTAAATTTAATTGTAAATTTTGGAGTATTCATAACATTCCCTTAGAGAGAGTCATTTCAAATATTTGCTTTTCAAGTTTCAGATTCGATATTTTGTAAACCTCATTTAGTTCTTCGTAGTTCAATGTTTTGACTTCATTTAAAGTGCAAATACCCATGATAACAGGAAAGAAATATTTGTTTTGTTTTATCTCTTCAAGTAACTTAAAATATTCAAGTTTGGTTTCATTAAAGATTTTACTTCCATTATGGATTTTCATCCTGTATCCCCATTGATGTTTGTTGTGACTTGATATTTTGTATTATCTGTTCATAATTCCAACTATCATTAATGTAATCAAATTGTACAAATCCATCAGCATTATTTAGATAATGGCTTAAGTAAACTAAAGTTGGTTTCTTAAAGTCAGGATCTGATTTGAATACATCAAACTGAATTGAGTAAAGTATGTACTTAAGATAATCTTTGTAGTAAGTAATGTACTCTCTATTTTCATTTAAAATAAAGTAAAATTCATCTAAAAAGCCAGGTTTAATCATAAGGTCTGTTATTGCTCTTAAGTATTCAAGATTATTAAGTTTTTTGATGCCTTCATTTTGTGAAAATCCTAATATAGAGTCCCATTCGTAAACGGGCAGTACTCTTACTTCAAATGTAAAAGTCTTATCTTTAGTTAATATATTCATTTTGTAACGCGTAATCATAAAATCCTCCTTAAGCGTTCAAAATTAGGTGTTTACTGTGCAGTTAACCGCTCTGATTTCAAATGTAACCTTTTCAGCTTCAGCAGAATAACTTCTTGAAGGTTCTTCTGCAAAAAATGCATATTGAGATACAATTTTGATGTCTTCTAAGTCATTGAATACTAAATCTAACATCTTTGCAGTTTTACTTTGATGAGTATTATAAAATTGGTCTTTTGAAAGCTTTGTTAGCAATTTGTACTCATAAGATCCAATTGTAACTTCAATATTGAATATGAAAGTAATGGTTCTAGGATCCCTGAAGCTAACTACGGGGAAACCCCTATCTTCACTGCTAGCTACCGCTCTTGTTGTAGGTTCACTTGTAAGTTCTAACTTACCACCTTGAACTTCATTCCCACCAATTGAAAAAAATATGTTCCTTAAATCATAGTATTGTTCCATTCTCAATTCTCCTTCAAGCTATTTAGATAACTATTTATATCTTGTGCTGTAATGTTTAAAAGGACAGCGTTCATAGAGTGGTTATAAGTAATCTCTATTGATAAGAAAAGCTTTAGCTCGGGTGTTGGTGATATGTGAATCTTAAGCTTGGAGTAAGCAACAATAATATTCCTATCAATGAAACGTTTAAGCATACATTCAACAGCAGCACTGTAAGCATTATCTCTTTTTCCTGAGAGTTGTAGTTCTGATAGTTTACTATTCTGTCTACCATTAACATTCCATACTCTAATAAGCTCGGATGTAAGTTCAGATTTGATATAATGATAAGTAAATAATTCGTCAATGGGAGTTCCTTCAAGAGTTACTCCTTCCTTAAAAGCCATAACACCATCAAGACCAGTCTCATTAAGCAATGAGTAAAAGTTAATATTAGCATTCCTAAGTTTACAGGTTATAGAATCATCAGTAATAGGACTCATACCGCTAAACTTAAGTCCATAAGGGTTTACAGCATGAAATATACTCGCTTCATGTAAGTATTTAGATATAAATCTTAAGTGTAAGTATTCCTCTCCTTTAGAGTGGATAACAATAATTTTAGATTTAGAATTCGTACCATTTTTAAACAACGCTTTTATTTCAGATTCTTTTGTTGCAAATACAAAGAAGTGAGCAGGGTCTTTAAAATGAGTATAATCATCCTTATATATTGTAAGCCCATCACCACCATCACTGTTACTTGAATAAGTATTAATAAGGGCAACAAAAGTATATCTATTGTCTCTAAGTTGGGTTTTAATTGCCTTTGCTTCGGTTCCCTCTTTATATATAAGTAGCTTGACTGATCTAAGTCCGGCATCACCTGCTGAGAAGAATGCTTGCATTGCTTTTTTTAGGTATTCTCTCTCCTTATTAAATTCATCCTCACCATTACTTCCTTCTTTTTCAAGTGCCTCGATTTGTTTTTCAAAGCTATTTATATTTAAGTTTAATATCTTTACCTTAGGTGTTGAATCATTGAGTTTGATCTTTGCACATTTATACACTAGTAAGGGTGTATAGTAACTTACATAGTTTATATCTAATTCAGAATGTGCCAAATTCACACTGATTGTATCTTGTGGCATTCTGTTCTTCCTCCTTAATTTGGTTTTCTTTTACTTGCACATTAGCTTTAAAACCACAACTTGCACAGTATGCCAACTGACTATAATTGCTCTTGATATCAATAAGACCAGAATTTTGCATATTGGTTGTAGCATAAATGTAAAACTTTAGATCTATTTCATGAGTGCTTATACCTTCTTCAGGTTTGAATGTAAACCGTTGGGTACCTAAGTCATGTAAAAAATCACTAAATAACGTATAAAGTGACATAAGTCTCTTATATGCATTCTTATTAACGTTTGCAAATGCCATGAAATAGATTTGGAAACAGATACCAAATTCATTTACATTTTTGTAAAATGAACCGGTTCTTAAGTTGTGATTAAAGAGACCTAAGGTATTTTCAAATTTTATTGCAAGGATATTGGGCTTTTTTATTGTATGTTCAGACATGTATGGATGGTTATGCGTATTTATAATATCAACATCAAGTTTATGAATGCTTGCAAATTTAGTGAAGTCTTTTAAAACTGATATTAGAGATTGATTTATAGTAGCAATATCCAGTATCATTCATTTATCCTATATTCAATGGTCTTAAGCATAAGTCCGCTGCAACTGAGTGGTACCTCAGGTGTTTTGCTACCCCTTCTCTTTTTTAAAGCAATTGTCTTAGGAGAGAGTGCAGGTTTTACTTTAGATGCTAATACGTAATTTTTATAATATTCTATAAATGCATTTCCCAAAGCATTCATACCATTTTTAATGCCTTTATTAAATTCGTTATTCATATAATTGGTATTAACGTATTCTCTAAACTGAGAAGAATTAGCTACTTCAGTCAAGTGCTTACGTATAGGTAAATTCTTAGTACCCATTTCATGTATAAATGCTACCAAAGCACGTCCCCCAAACCAACCAATCTCTAATTCTACTTCTCTAAAACCTTTTATCTCCATTCCAAACCCCGTAAAATTAAAGTCTTATAACCAACGCTAGAGTCAATCTTTATAATTTCAAAAAATGAACCCTCAAGTGATACTCTGTCTTTAATTTCAAAATTAATCTCAGCATTTGTGTAAAGCTTTGATAAGTTTTCCAAGTCATAAATATTAGAGTCATTAATTTTTACAAGTTCTTGTGGAGAGATATCGATAATAATTCCAACAAATTGAGTGTAATTATTTTTATCGAAATTAATCTCAGGGCTTTCAAACTCATCATCATGCGAATATGTTCCTTTGTAAAACCGGAAGTATGATTCTTCACGAAACCTGCCAATCATGCGATCTGCCATACTAGCAAGTCTTTCTCTTGTACTCATTACACAACACCTATGCAGTAAGTCTTACGTGCTCCTGACTTAATTTGTGTGAGAAGCTCTTCAAAAGAAGAGCAATAATCTTTACCCCCACAATTCAATTCGGTGCCTGAGGATGGATAATAATCAATCTCAAGCTCACCAAATTTTTCTTTTTTGATTTGTTCAAGACCAAACTCACGAATCACACCAGAACGCTTTAGATGGCAACCTATGTGATAATAAAGCAGTAGAGATGCTTGACTAATATTTAATGTGCTAAGGTTAACACCACGTGTATTAAGTATCATCTCAAGTAGCTTTGCTTGTTCTTCAAACTTTGCAAAACTTAAATCCTCTTCAGATAAATCTAAGAGAGCTTTAATTCGTAAGTAAAGCTCTCCAAAACCTTCTGATGATTCTACATCACTATCCATAAGTCACAATTCCTTAACTTTGCTTAATATCAACTCTTAAAATAGTCTTCTGTGTTGCCAAAAGTCCACCAAGTACAAAATCAATGTATGAATGAGCAATATCAGTTGAATCCTTATCAACTTGTTCATTTGGCATTGGTAACATATATTTACTTGGTTTGAATTTAATTAGTTCTGCATTTAATGGATAAATTAGTATCTGATTTGAGAGTAAGTTACTTGTCTGTATATATACTTCTTGTCTATTATTTACAGCTTTAATAGTCTTAACCAAAAAGTCTTCCCAAGAGTCAGTTGAAAAATAAATATTAGATGATGAGGACGCATTTGGTATTGCATATGGTTTTACAAGTTTCAAACTGGTTGCTTGGTCAACTAATACCATCATAGGAGTAGAAAATTCATCACCAAGTTCTAACTTTGCAAGTCCTGATTCAATCTTTTCAAAGATCTTATCCATCTTATCTTTATCACTACTGCTTACTTCTTCTTTGACTTGATCTGGCATATTAAGTAGGCCATACATATTAGGAAGCATACGTTTTTGATTCTTTCCATCTTTTTGGATTGAAACAGTACCCGTTAATATGAAGTGATTTATAAGTTTAATAATCTCATTACTTGCAAGCTTATATGCTTCCTTGAAAGGCAATAAATTATTATTTACATCGCCTGCATAATCATTATTTTTATAAAACTTATTTCTTCTATCTTTATAAGCATTAGCAATAGAAATATTAAACTCATTAAAGTTTTGAGGACTAAAGTTAGGATCTAAGATTGATATATCCTCATTTGTTAAGTTAAGTTTAATCTCACCTTTGGAACTGATACTTGTAGCTTGGATCCTTTTCTTTATATTTACTTTAGCAAGGTTTACAAGTTGTTCAAGCACTTCTCCATCTAAATGACTAGTATCTCTTACCTTAGCAATAGCTTGAATGTCTTCAGCTGGTACGTACTTTCTAACAAGTTCCCTACGTTGTGCTTGCATTATATCTTTTAATAAGTAGCCTTTAGCAAGTAGTGTCTCTTTATTAAAATGCGAACTTAAATGTTTGCGTGCTAAAGTATCAATCTCATTAATACGAGAAGCCTCACTTAATAATTTATTTTCTTCTTCCAAGCGTGCTTGCGTATCGGCAAGCGCCTTTGATATCCTCTCATTAATACTTAAATTCTGACTATCAGATTCTCTTGTTGCTTTATATGCTTTATATTCTTCATATTCCTTTAAACTTAAAGTAATACTATTTTTATCCTCTTTATTATCCTCTGTACTTTGCATCAAGTTATCCTCTTGTGTATTATTTACATTTTCTTGTGTTTTTTTGTTCATAAAATCTCCTTTTAGCCTTCATAAAAAAATAATTTTGCTCTTAAAGCGTCAAGTTCTCTTTGACTTAACGTATTGCTTGATTCTAATTCCTTATATTTAAGGGTTAATTCTATAAGTCGCAAATCTCTCTCATACTTTTCTTCTTCAGTTAGCACATGCAATGAATTAAATCTCATGTCTAAGTAGTAATGCTTACCCAGTTTACTATTACAATTAATTTCTAGCTCTTCTTGAACACCTTTTAGAAAGTCATAGTAATTCGATCTGTCCCCCTTACCATCACTTCCCAGTCCCTTAACTTGTTCATTAAAGCTCCTTGTTAGTGGTTCTTTTGTGTCAGCACCTATCTTTGCTTTTACTAATGCTAATGCTTCCTTTAAATAGGTTAAGTCATACTTAATAACCTCCAGTGAGGCATCTGGTGTGCCACTGTAAAATATTCCTTCATTATTTAAGTTGGATTTAAGTCTAGAAAGCTCTCTTTCTAAATCTCTATTTACACTCTTAAACGTGCTTATATGATTCTCATTTAAATCATTTCTTTTAAAGATATTAGGAAATATGCTCGCCCTATCATTAACACCCTTAGTTAAAAGTTCTAATGAGGTTGTAGCATTACTTAAGGCATCTTGTAATGATACTAATGATTCATCCCTGTAAAATAAAAAGTTATGACTCTCTATTCGCTTTTCTATTTCTTTATATATTTGTTCAAAAAGATATATATTAAGCAAAAAGCTTTGCGTATAACATGGGCTGTATGCTTTAAGCACATAATCATAATTGGAGTGTATGATTACCCTGCTCTTATGAATCTGTATTTCCTTATAAGATATCTTCCCATCTGTATTTACTTTTAAAGTATATGTTATATAAGTAGCATCAGGCCCCTCATCACGAACATTACTATAATCAAGATACATAAACCCAATAGGCAATTCTTTATTTACTTCCAAGTGTAAATCTTGTAGCTGATCTGCTGTTTTAACTAAAATGTATCCAACACCATTAAAACGATAACTAATAAGACACTGCAATAATGTTGCTTTTAGCTCTATTTTTAACGTTTCTAAAGCATCATTAACATTCAAAGCAGTAGTTACACTATTTAAAGTGATTCCATTCTTAAGGCAATCTTCTGCTACATTTGAAATGTAGTTTCTAAAAAATATTGAATATTTATATAAATCTCTTGAATTAATCTTAAAATTTAAGCTCATGGCTTATTTAACCTTTAACGATAGCAAGTATAATGCAATATTTAATTTTTGCTAATTATTTCTAACAAAAAATTAAATAATTTTTGTAAAAAAATGACGGAAAAAAATAATTGACAGAAAGTCAATTAAATAAGGGGCTAGTTAAATAAATTTACTTTACTAATAGTGATATTAATGCTAAAAATATTCCTATATTAAGGGTGATAAGAGTCCCAAACATCCAATTATGTAGTCTTAATGTACTCTTAAATTCCATTCTGTTAAATTCCATATCTTTTCTAACAAGAGAAATTTCATTGCTCACAGATGCAATGTCAGATTTTAATTCATTTCTAACAGTATCAATCTTTACATTTAGATTATTCTCAACATTATTGATTTTATTATCAAGTTCATTGAATTTAGTATCAATCTTGTTATCTAGTTCAGTAAATTTAGTATCAATCTTGTTATCTAGTTCAGTAAATTTAGTATCAATCTTGTTATCTAGTTCAGTAAATTTAGTATCAATCTTGTTATCAAGCTCAGTTTTGACTGCTTTAATCTCAGCTTGCAAGCTTGACTCTACCTTTTCAAGTTTTATATCAAAGTTTTCTTTTAAAAACTCAATATCTTTATGAGTAAGCTCATTACGATAATATCTGTAAGACAGATCAATAGCAATCTCTCTATTTATCCCAGCTTTGGTAAGTTCTGCTATAACCATTTGTTGTGTAATTACTGGTTGTGCAAGTCCCATAAAAATCTCCTTATTTAATTATTATATAATATTTTAAGTGTTATAGGAACCTTCTTTTAGTAAAATGTGCTTTAAGAGAACGTATACCCAAAGTCAATAACATATATGCTGCTGAGAGGCTATCTAATGAATCATCAGCACTCTTTCCATCTCCTTTGTACTTATAAATATCAGCAATAGCTGACTTGCTTGAATAGTCTAGAATACTTAAGTTAGAACTTGCAAATGGTCCTATTAACGTAGCAATTCTAGTAAATTTATTACTTATAGGTTTAATTGGCGCAATTCTAAACTCATGACTCATACCTGCTCTAAGTTTAAGAAAGGTTTTAGTCACATTCCCATGCCCAGAAGTATCATCCCTATCTTCAACATATAGTGTATGTACATTAAGGTTTGTCAAAATAGTTTTAATTGTATTTAATACCTTAGGATCACTGACTGGTAACTTCTCTTGAAATATAAATGCATAATACTTTTGATCTACTCTTTCTAAAACACAAAGGGCAGTATTATCACCTCCAATGCTGTATGCAGGATCTAAATATGCTATTGGACTTATAAATTCATGATTACTTGTAAGATTAATATTGGTAAATATCGAATCGTATGAGGCAACCCATTCTCCCAAAAGTACCCTTGCTTTATATGTTGGCATGTCTTTATAAATCTCTTCTTGGGTTTTAATAAATTCTTTTGATATTAGTTCATTATCATATGTTGTAAAGTTATATGTAGCATAAGTTTTTTTATTATCAATAAAATCAGTTTTAAAAAAATGTTCTGGACTGTCTGGATTTGTATCAAATATAATAGTTTCCATACCTACTCTAAGTCTCTTTAAACATTCTATTAATGTTTCTTTATGCAGTGTAGTTGCTTCATTAACGTAAATAAGAGCGGAATTACTTCCTCTAAACCTTTCAAAATCACTTGCCTTATCTCCACCATATAGATTGACTCTTAAGGAGTCTATTTCAAAATATGATGTATTAGAAAACTTTGGCGTAAAGGGTACTCTTAGCATGCTAGCAATCTTTTCAAACTGCCCTAAAACATTAATCTCTAATGATTTTTGGGAATTACCTAATATAAAATTATTGGTATCCTGCTTATAAAGATGTCTATTCTTAATGAGCATCTTTAGATATAAATAGCAAGCCAAGAATGTTTTACCACTGGCAATACCACCTGACAGGATAATTTTACTTCGATTATTATTCTCAATTAATTTTAAAACCTCACATTGTTTCTTAGTTAAATATGTCTTTTCAAACCCTCTAAAATCAATAACAGTTGCTTTCAGTTTAATTAAATCTGCTATATCAATACCAAATTCACGCTTGTATTCTTTTTGCATTTCCTTAAAAAGAGGTAGTTTATATATATCCATTTCCTAACCTTTAAATTTAAAATTTAGATCTCACATCAACATCAGTAGCTTTAAGCTTAAGCATTGTCTTATAATAAAGTGACATCTTCTTAAGTTCTCTTTCCCTTTTAAGTTCATCCAGTTTAAGTTTTAATTCTTCAAGCCTCTTACTCTCTTCATCTGAATGCGAAAGATTATTATCTCTAATTTTATTATCAAAACTTATAATCTTAGATTCTAATACTTCTATCTCGTGATTATGGGCTTTAAGTTCCAACTCTAAATAACGACTAAATGAATTTATAAATTCAATTCCCAACATGCTTCTGGCCATACTAAACTGACTTTTAAGATCACGCGCTTGGGCTGTACTTTGTGAAGCATGAATCAAAATATTAGTTAAAGTATCCTCACGAATAGTAAGCTTAGCAGTTTCTTTAACGTATTCAGGGTCATCCTTAACCTCTTCCCACTTGCGTCTCATCTTTCCTACATTAACACGACTTACTCCCAGCTCTTTTGCTATTTGTGCGTCATTAAGCCTGCCTTCTTTAAAATACACAACATAATCATCAAATGACTTCTTTACTCTTCTCATATCTCTTTAACCCTAGTCTAAATTAACAAAACTTAACAAAAACTAATATAAACTCTATAACAAAACAATCAACTTTACAAAAACAATTAAGACTTATAAATAATATAGATAGAATCCAAGAAAAAACCCTAGTATAGGTTATACTGTATCTAAAGATTAAAAAAGGAGAATATTATGAATAAACATATAATATTATTAATACTTTTCAGTGCATTATTCTTGTATTGTCGTAATGGGGATGAAACAACACAAAGGAAAGCTAATCATGAAACAATAAACGGGTTAACAGAAAATACAGGAACAACTCAAAAAACACCTGAGGAAACATTAAGAGACAAGTTAAATGCTATCGAAAAATCAAATCTAGATTTCTTAAAAGATGCTTTAAATGATAAGGAAAAGTTTAATCAACTTCTAAATCTAGATGAAGGAAAGATAAAAGCTGCACTTGAGCATATAAAGAATCAACTTGCAAATTGTAATGACGAACAAAAGAAAACTTTTAAACAAGTTTTACAAGGATACTTTGACACAATGAGCGATAATAAGTTAGATGAAATTCAAGCAAACGCAATCAGTGGTTGTCAAGCAGGTGGTTAAAAGCACCTCTTATAATCACAGATGAAAGTTAAGAAATAGTATTTAAGAAAGGAAGATTTAAAAGAGTAAAGCCACAAACAAAGATAAAGAAAACAAATAAGGAAAATAAACGAATAGGGATTGTTAGAAAAAATAGTAAAGATAAATAAATTAAACTGGTTACAAAAATGGTAAAAGAAGATAAAAAGTAAACAATTGGTTAACAAAGAGAAAGAGGTTAAATTTTAAAGAGCAATACGTACCATTGTAAAATGAAGATCCACTAAAAAGACAAATAGAGTATATGTAGAGGATATTTTCAAGTATTTGTTAAAGATAGGATAAAGTATACTAGAAATATTAACCTAACATATCAAAAAGTACCCTTTCTATCTACATAAAGTACCTTAGAGGGGGTATTTTATATACAATGAAGCGACGTTAGAATTGACTTACAATACAAGTATTTGCTAACATTTTTGTAACTAATTTTAAATATTTTTAAAATCTTTAGTTAACAATAAAATGCATGAAAAGGAACTCTTAACTAACAGTAATCTTAACTTTATAAATGAACTAATAAAGCAAAATGAATGCCTCAATGAAGAATTGTCACAACTTAAAAGTACACTTAAGAGTAAAAATAAAGCTTCAAAACAATCAAAAAACACTCCTGTAAGATTCTATCTAAATGACAAAACAACCAAACTAGTAAAAAAATGTATAAAAAAGCTTATACAAATCAACCCAATCTCTGGATGGTTTGTATATATCTTAAGTATTACTGGTTGCAGAGGTGTTGAGATACAAAATGTAAGACTATCTGATGTATCAAAAGAAACAAGCAGCGATGGTGAAGTATTCTATTCTCTTCGTGTTAATGTAGCAAAAAAGAGAAGTAGTATCTGCATAAGAGAAGTAGTTATTAGTGAGTCTGAATTTGATGCTATTATGCAAATACATCAAGAACATTTTGCAAGCAAAGGAAAAGACAAAAGGCGTACTTATCTTTTTCAAAAGAGTAAACACAAATTCCGTGACAATAGAATTAGCATAATTAAGATTTCAAAACAATTTAAATCATTGCTTCTTAAAGCAGGATTTAGGTATCGTAAATCTTTACATATATGTAGAAATATATTTATTGCCTCACTAAAGTCTAAAGGATACAACTCATTTGAAATTAAAGAACTTATGAAATACTCATCTACTACTGAGATTGATAATGTTTATGGACTCTCCCCTGCAAGTAAAATTAATGCTTACAAAGATATCAAAACTAGCTTGAAATAACTTACAATTTTTGCTAATTTATTATATACTTCTACTAAAGTTATTATCAAAATTCATTTTACCGCATATAAATATGTACAAATATAAATACCTAAGAACCAATCCTTAGGTATTTTTTCTAACAATAAATTATTTGCTAAGCTCTAGTTTTTGTCAATTATTTAGTGTATAATACATATAAATCCTGAAAGTTTCAACCAATATTTCATTTTTAAAATAAAAAAAGACTCTACTTCTCTCAATCTTTTAGAGTCTTTTTTTATACAACAAATTAAGAATACAAATTCACGCTTGCACTTTAAACATTTCAAGTTGAATATAACGAGTATTTTTACAACTCATACTTGATTTACTGGTTCTATATGAAGTTGCAAGTATTTCATGTTTAGTATGCCCAAAAGTATTAGCAATGCCAGTTGAACGAGCTATATAATTAACATTAAGATTATATTTCAAGAAAAGTTCTAAAACCCTTAAATCATCAAATTCACTTATTGCAAATTGCCAATTATATCTCTTCATCTCTACAATGAGCCTCTCAAGAGAATCTAAATTCCACCCCCGATTATCAGCAAGACTTCCACGTGAAATTGAATATGGTGGATCAAGATATACAAATGTTGAAGCAATCTTATCACGCTTAGGTAGAGCACCCAGAAAATCAAATATATCACGCGAAGTAAATATTGCACAATCAAGCATCTCTTTTGCTCTAGACTTATAAGTCTTAAGCATACCCAGAAATAATCTCTTAGAATTGCTTCTATCTAACCTCATAGTTAAGTTACATGAACCATATAGAGAATACAAACTTCTTAAAACCATATATTCTATCTTGTCTTGATTTTCATTTATAATTCTGTCATAAATAATTGCGTCTCTTACCTTCTTGTAAAGAACATCAGGATTGCGTCGCAAATAATAAAAAAACTTATAAATAAACTGAGAATTATCATTGAGTATATTGTAACAAGCTAATGGTTTTGCAAAAAAGATTGCGCCTGTTCCAAAAAATCCTTCAATATATGCAGTATGCTTAGGAAAAAGACTTATAATACCCTTACTATAACGATACTTATTTCCTTCTCTAGCTAGCAGTTTCAATGTTTCCTAAACACTCTCCTTGATGTAATTTGATATTCAACTCCTCTTTCCTTAAGCATAAGTGAATCATAAAGCACTCTGGAATCGTTAGTTGCTATAAAATGATATCCTGATACACCTTTGATTTTTACTTCACTTATCTCAAATTCATGACTTGCGCATCTGTAAGAATGACTTATCCAACGCACACTTGTCTTAATGCCAAAATTTTGAAGTATACTGCATGGATTTACAATATAACAATTACTTTTAATGTATCCTAAACCAACAAATTTATGATAATTATTGTTAATATCATTGATACTAAACTGCAATTTTTTAAATTGTTCTATGTAATAATGAAGACATAAAAAGTAACATCCCCACTGACGTATTTCTAAAATTAACTTTGGATTATTTTGCGTTATTTTCATCTTTAACCTCTAACCTTTAATCTTTAACCTCTACTATCAAATTTAATACTTTGAAATTCAACTTCAAACAGCGATAAATCTTCAAAAAAATTAACATAAGGTCCACAAA
Organism: Borrelia hermsii DAH; assembly: GCF_023035675.1. Lineage (NCBI taxonomy): Bacteria > Pseudomonadati > Spirochaetota > Spirochaetia > Spirochaetales > Borreliaceae > Borrelia > Borrelia hermsii. Next base: position 25,495 of record NZ_CP073139.1, read on the forward strand.
CATAGAAGACCTGAAATGCTTATTTACAGAAAGACTTTTTTCCTTAATCTTAGTTATTCCACATATAGCTTTAATATGTGGATTCCTTAGGCAAAACCTTAAAAAAATATCAAGATAATGCCTCGCTAATGAACAAGTAAATTCCTCATCGTAAGGTTTCACAAGCACTACCGCTCCCTTCTCAACTACCTTGCTCAATAAAACTTCTTCAAATTCATCTCTTTGGTCCATCATCTTCTCTACAAGTTCAATTTTTGCATAGAGCATACTCAAAACTCCTTAGCTTACAATTATTTTTGATTGCAATATATCATTCCTAAAAAGGGATATCCTCATGAAACCCTTCATCAGAATCAACCTTATTAGTTGCTCTTAAAGCAGGTAATGGGCTTAGTATTTGAATCTCATCCACTAAAATGCTGCTCTTGCTTCTCTTATCACCAGTGCGCTTGTCATCCCAACTCTCATACCTTAAAGACCCATTAACTACAACTTGTTTCCCCTTTAAAAGAAATGCTATTAGTCTTTCTGCTCTACTCCCAAAAAGCACACAATCAAAAAATTGAGCATAATCTATCCATTCATTATTCCTTTTTATTCTCCTATTATTAGCTAAACCAAACTTCAAAATAGGAATGCTGTTGTTAACGTAAGTAATTTCACTGTCTCTAGTCAGACGCCCTGATAAGACTACTGAATTAATATCAGACATGAGAGCTCTCCTTATCCCTTAATCTACTCATAATTTCCATGAGTCTTAAATCATGATCAAGTCTTCTCATATCCTCTAAAAATTCTTGTCTTGAGTAATAATCATAAATTATTTTTTCTAAAGTTCTTTTGCTAAATTTACATAAAAACTTCACAACCTGATAAGTCATTAGTAAAAGTACTACCATAAAGCTAATCCTCATAAGCCCCCACCACCTTAAGCACTTACAATGGGAGTTGCAATATCAGACCATTGCTGCACTGAATCTAAACTACTAGCAAGAAAACTGATATTGCCACTTAACGATTTGAATCTATCTTTAATAGCTCGCTTGGTTGTATCTAAAGAAAATAGATTACCTTCAAAGCAATAATTTACATGCTCCATTAATGAAAATTCTGCAAATATTTCATCTATTCGGGATTTAAGTTTATCTTTCATAGGTTTTGTTGTCTTATATAACTCTTGTGTATGTCTATTCTTAGCTATCTCTTCTGCTTCTTCTATCTCTGTTTGCAAAGCACTAATTTCACTAAGACATCCTTTCAACAGATTATCCTTCTCTTTATCAATCTCCAGGTCAGTACATCTTACAAATTCTAAAAAGTCATCTTTATACTCTGATTCTGAAAAATATTTGTATATCTCACTACTCTCAATCCCTTCTTGAATTAGTTCACTTAAACTATCTAAATCTATATTCTCAATATCATACTTTGCTCTTAAAGTTTTGGCAATGCGACTTACTTCCGCTTCCATTCTTGAAACATCAAACATTACTTCATTAATAAACTTATCATCCCTCTCAATTACACAATTAATAGCTTCATTACCTATTAGAAAAAACAGATTCCCCTTACTTAAACCTGTACATAAAAGTTGTATTTGCACTTGAACGTAATACTTGAAAAAATATTTGTTTTCTAAGAAGTTACCATTCTTATTGTATTCAATTACAGCACTCTTTAAATGAATATTATCACTGCATTTAATTTCTAAAAGTTCTGCTTCCCCTTCTTGGTTTTCAAACCAACCATCAATTGTTGAACCAACCAAATTATCCCGTCCCTTAAACTTCTTGAAGTAATTATACTTATCTATCCCATTTGCATATTTATTCTTATGTAAAACAGCAATCTCATCAGAGTGTATACGTACAAATTCATCAAACCCTAAATTCTCAAGTATCTTTCCTTTCCTCATGCTTAAGTTCTCTTCAAATGAAATCTCTCTTCCTAATAATTTCAAGACCCTATCAAGCATTAATTTTGAAACACTCTCTGCTCCAATAAACATACTCCCAACTTCACTTGCTCCTATACGCTTTAATGAATTCCTTTGAATGTTAAAATCAACTTTGCTATTAAACTTGAAACATTCAGTTTTGCCAATTCTTGATAGCTTGCGTCCTATTCTGCTTATTTTACTTACACTTTTTTGTCTCTTATTAATCTGGTCTTGACTTTGATGTGCAAATGAATCAAATCCTTCAAACATTTTTTGATCATACAAACCTGGCTGCTCCATCCCTACCTCTACTATTTTCTCTTTTGTTTTTGTTGCTTTTATATTTGTCATTTGTAAACTCCTATTTTATGAACTACTAAAAATAATATAGCAAAAAATTGTTTTTGTCAAAACTTTTGCTATATTATTTTTTTGTTATTTTTAATAAAAACATTTTATAAAATGTTTTTATTAAAAATGGATTTACTTTTTAACGGGTATTGCATTATCATGATTAGTAGTAAATTCATAAAATAGGAGATTTAATATGAGGAGCACAAAAAAGCCTACCAAAAAACATCAATATAAATTAATCGTTTTAATATCTACACTAAACTACATGAACTTAAATCTTAAAAAATACACCCAAAGCAACATACTTTATTACTTTAATAACAATATGAAAAGAAATGGCCAAAAACTTGCTAAGCTTAAAACACTTCAAAAATATCTTTATAAATTAGAAAAAGAATTAGGTGTCACAATTAATTATTACAGACATTTGGGTGTTAACATGGGAACTGAAATTCACTATGACCTTAAGTATTCTAAAAAAGAATGTCATCACATAATCAATAAATACTTCAAAGAAAAAAAGAAGAGAGACACAAAGATCGTGTAAATGCTAGTCTTGAAAAAAGATGTAATAAAAAGGGGAGTGTAGAAAAGGGGGAGTGTATATATAATATATATAATAATAAAAAAGAAGAAAAGAAAGACATAAAAGAAATAGAAAAACTGCAAGTAAAAAAGTACGCTAAGAAATGCAATTTTAGATCAAATGCTTTCTTCTCTATTTTGAATTTAAAACTAGAAAAAGATGTTACAATTAAAGTGCTTAAGATACTTAAAAGGACAGAAAACTTCATCGAAAAAACTAAACACAAGAAAAAAATCAATATTAAGTCACAAGAAAACAAGCTTGCAAGTAAGCAAAAGGAATTAAGTAGAATACTGGATGAAACAAAAGTCATCTTAAAAAATGAAGGCTATAACAGTAAACAGTTGGAAATCCAAATACAAAAGGTATATGAGCAATATAAAGATAAACCACACTTTATCATAGAAAACAATAAGTACAATGACTTAGAAAAGATAATAGGGAAGCTTAAAAAGACGGTTGAACGTGTTAAAGTAACCGCAAAAGAAGATGAGAAAGAAATTAGGAATAACCTATTTAGCATACTTCTTGAACAATTAAGACATAAAGTAGACACATCAGTTTTAGTACCAATACTGAAAGATTATTTAAACAAACAGAACAAATTGGAGTATAACAAGGTATTTAATAATCATTATTACTACGAAATTTTAGAGTTAGTAGAGAGTGGTGGGAATTATTTAAAATTAGGAGAACCCAAAAAAATTACGAGTTAAGGATTAGTTGTGGAGAGTGTATTAGAACGCCTCAAGAAAAAGGAATCAGAGATTAAAGAGAAAAGAGATAAACCCATCTTTGTTAAGATAGAAAGTCATAATGACAGGACATTATATCACACAAAAATTATGACAGATTTTTATGCATTTGGCATTAATAAAAAGCAAAATAAATTTTTTATTTTGCTTAGAACATTATTTAATAGAAAGAAAGCGGAATTTTTTAATCTATTTCCTGCAAGAGAAGATGATAAATTTTTAGGTATTTTTTACGGATATAGGAAACCAATCAAGAATGTTGTAACAAGATATGAGGAGAACGGGATTATGAAAGCATCTACCTTTTCAAAGGTTTACTACATAGAATTTAGGTTCAAGAAAGGTAGCGTGTTTTGCTATATTGTAGGAATTTCTTATTTACTTAGAAAGGATAAAACCGATACGAAATATTGCAAATCTTTAGTTGAGAATCTTGCAAACTTAGAAAAGGAAGTATATGAATTTTATGGTAAAAAATTATCAGACGGAGGGCGCATAAATAAATGGATAGAAAAAAACCTAAGATAATCACTATAGCATCAATTAAAGGGGGTGTTGGGAAAAGTACAAGTTCAATCATATTTGCAACACTATTGGCCCAAAAGCATAAAGTGCTTTTAATTGATATGGATACCCAAGCTTCTACTACTAGTTATTTTTATGAAAAAATAGAGGATCAAAATATAGATTTAAGAATAAATAACATATATGAAGTTTTAATAGATAAATTAAACGTCAATAGTTCAATTCTAAATGTTGAAAGTAATTTAGATTTAATCCCTAGTTATTTGACCTTACATAGTATAAATGCATTTGGATATAAGCATACTCTTAGTGAATTTAAATTAAAGAATGACCTGAAATATTTGAATATTAAGTATGATTACATAGTAATTGATACTCCCCAAGTTTAGATTTCACATTAACTAGTTCTTTAATTTGTTGTAATTATGTAATAGTGCCGATGACAGCTGAAAAATGGACAATTGAAAGCTTTGACCTTTTAAAATTTTTTATGGAAAAAATAGCTTTAGAACTTCCTATTTTTTTTATTATTACTAGGTTTAAGAAAAACAATACACATAAACGATTATTAGAAATGATTAATTCAAAAAGTAATTTTTTGGGAACTATATCAGAACGGGAAGACTTGAATAAAAGAATAGCAGAAAACAATATTTTTGATTTTGGAAAAGACTATATTAAAGAATATGAAAATTCTTTAATAAATTTTTTAAAAGAGTTGATTGATTTAAATATTAGTTCAACGCGTTGAACTAATATTTAATATAATTCAAGAGGTTCGATATGAAAAATAATAAAGAATTAAAAATTAATAAAAGAAATATTGATTCAAAAGGGAATGCATTACTTACTGCATCTGATGATAATGAAGAAGGTGCGGGAACAGTTCGTTATAATGCATTGAAAAAGAAATTATATATAAATCTTAGGGAAGGAATCTATAACAGAATAGAGTGTATGAAGATTTTAAAAGAAATAAAAGATAATGAATATTATAAGTTAGATGGATATAAAAGTTTTGATGCTTTTATAAGAAATTATGATGTTGCAAAAACCCAAGCTTATAATTATTTAAAAATTGCAACAGCCTTAGAAGAAGGATTGTTAGAGGAGCAATATGTACTAGAAAATGGATTTAGACAAATATTAAGCTTACTAAAGGATAAAGAAAGTGCAACAATAAAGAAATCAAAAGTAAATCCAATAAAACCATTAAGGTTTCAACTTAAAAGTCAAGAAAGTTATGGTTTTTATAAGAGCAATGCTAAATTTACTAGTTTTTTAATGGATGAACTTTTTGAAAATCAAAAAGATTTGCTTGATAAGCTTTTGAAGAAGTATAAAGAATTAAAAGGGGAATGATAAGGACGTATTTATGAGTAATTTAGCATATAAAACATATAGAACAGAAGATTTAAGGGTAGAGTTTTTAAATAAGGGGTTTACTGAAGAAGCAGTAGATTTCATTTTACTTCATAATGATAATTCTAATTTTGAAGTCTTAAGGGAAAAGATGAATTCATTAGAACAACAAATGATTAATGTAGAACAGAACTTAGAAAAAAAGATATTGAATTCATTAGGATGGAATTTAACAATAAACTAGAAAATTTGGATACTAAGATAGACAATGTAGAGAAGAATTTACAAGAAAGACATATCTAATTTAGAGCGCAGTTTACTTAAAGAAATAGAAAAGCATGTACCATCCAATCTATCAATTGAGAGTGAGGAAGATAATGATGCAAATACCTTAGGAACTAGACAAGACACAACACAGGAACAATCTAAGGGTGTAGAAACCCCACCTGTAGATGTGAATAGAGTTGTGAAATCTAATAATACTAATACAGTAGGAGTAAATAAAGATAATAAAGCTAATTCAATTAAGTTTAGTTGCTATAAAAGTCTTCTTATAGCAGCACGTGGTATGCATAAGCATTTGGTTGATAAACCATTTAAGAGTATATCGCAGATAAATGCATATTTAAGTGCTATAAAGAAGGGGGATGATTCTTCCTTTTTAGAGTATTTTAATATGAACAAAGCTTTAAGGAGTGTTAACTATTGGATAGAACTCATTAGAGAATATATATTTAAGAATAATCATCTTATGAGGAAGTTAGATCAATTTGAGGCATTTATAGCGCTTATGCAGCCTAAATATGAGGATAGTCCACTCAGATTATTTGGATTCTTGTCAAGAGAAGAAGAATTAAGATATTTATTTGATACATAGATGATAATTTAAAGCAAATAAGCCCCATTAGGGGCTTTAAATAATATTAATTTTGTAATTTTGAATATTTTTTGTAAACCGCTTCAGCAATAGGTTTAGTTATCTTGATGTATGCTTTGAAAATGTTGATATTAAACATTAAATCCTGGATTGTCTGTTCAGACTTGAGTGTAGAAGAATCAAAATAAGTAAACTTAGGATACTTTGGGTCATTAACTTTCTTTTTTGTACGTGTTAAGAATACTTGCAAGTACATAACATAATCAGCTAGCTTAGCTTCATAAGTACTTAATTCTGTGAGGGTTTGGGTTTTAGGAAATGTTGGTTCTTCCGTTAGAGAAGCAATAGATGTACATGAGAAGATAAGCGTTAAGAAAGTTAAATTTACTAGTTTTTTCAAATTAGGCCTCCTTTAACATTTTGATGTAAGTACTCATGAGCTTATTACGTTTAGCTCTAAGTTGAGAAATGTATTTTGAATAATCATCATAATCCCCAGCAGTTTCTATTATCTCGATGTTGAGCCTTAGTATTTCTTCAATTTCAGAGAGTAGTTTGATAGCTTCCTTTTGTTCCATTTGATATACACTTGCCTCATATAGTGAGTAAAAATAATTAACCACTTTGGTGAAAATATTAATGTAGGTTACGGTGTTTTTACCTTGGTGGTTATTTTTTATAATTTCTGTAAATTTGTTTAGGATATCAACACTTAATTTAGCAGTACTTAATTTCATTTGACCTCCTTTTCAATTGATGAGATTTCTAATGGTAATTGCATATTATCTGGATTGCTATTAACCTTTTCTATAAATTTTTTGATTTTAGTTTGGATAGGTTCAAGTGTTTCTCTTATTTGCGGAGTTAAGGCATTCTCTAACCTTTCCATATTTTGTGTATAGATAATCTGATATTCTGTGTAAATGTCGTTTAGTAGCATGAATGTTTTATGAGCATTTTCATTAAACGACCCATCTTCAAAATTAGATAGTGTGTCAAATAATGTTACGATTGCATTTAAAGCAGTATCTAAAGAATTACGATCAAGTATCATAAATCCTCCTTTTCTTTGTCTCTGTCATGTATTTTTATCTTACTTAATAAGATACTTAGCATATCTTTGATTACTGGTTTGAAAATCAAACCCAAACTTAATATAAAAATACTAATAATGATTAACTTCACTTCATTGATGTTAATTAGTTGAAGTAAAAAATCTAATATGTTATTAATACTTAATTCATTCAACTTTATCACCTCGTGTTTATAATTGGTAAGCTACAACTATATAGCAAAGAATAGCAAAAACTATATAAAGTTATAACTTTACTAAAACCGGAACACGATTACCATTTATATATCCACGTTTTTGAATGTACCATCCTCTAAGTACTGGACATAAAATATCTACATAAGCATTTTTAGCACCGTAATAATATGCTGTTGACTTTTGTGAGCTATCAGTGTATTTAAGTGCTACTTTTTTTGCATATTTAGTACCAGACGCATTGATTGTGAGAGCAACAGTAATGTCTAAATAAATAGGGTTATCATCATCAGATGTATAAAATAAGAGTTCAACTTCTTGATTTGAATATTCTGATGTCATGTCTAATACGTAAGCTTGATTCTTAAAATAAGATGGGTAAATATATGAACTTGTAGTTTTGCTTTTTGTTGTAGTAAACCCAGAAGGAATTCCTGTTAAATATTCAGGTACTGGGGATTTTTGTAGCGTACTATAATTCATAATTACAAACTTATCATTTTTAGTTAATGTAGTTGATGATATATTTCCTATAATTCTGTCTCTTACTTTATCAGAAATATTATAAACACCGTTATTGGCATTGTTGAGTAATTTTTCAAGCACTTTATTATAAGCTTGATTTATAAAGTTTTCATTTGCTAATAGTTCAGTAGCAATTGTATCTTTAATGACTTCTTTGAAATACTCAAGTCCTTCATTTTTGAAGATTTTGTCTTTAGTTTTTTTAAGAAAATTTTCATATGTAATTGCATTGCAATTAGAACTTCCATCATCAAGTAGCATTAAATCAGTTTTTTGAATATCACCAACTCTGTTTAGGTTGTTGATTTGGATAAATTCTTCTTCATCAATTAAGAGTTTCTCTTCACTTGACATTAATGTTCTCCTTAATTAAAAGTAATAATTTCTATGTTTTCATTATTTGTAATTTTTAAGACACGTCCTATAGGAATGAGATTTTTTATAAATGCATAAATTGAGTGTGAATATCCTTTAGGAAGGAAATTGAATGTTAAAAATTTATATGCCGTTTTAAATCCTTTTTTTGTTTGATGTAATCGAATACGTTTTGGTTTATGCCCTTTAACGGTGCTAGGAGAGATAAAGGAAATAAAGTTAGTTTTTATCCTGTTTAATAATTTTATGTTAATTACACCAGCTTGTGGGGTAGTAACTTCAATATCGACATTTAAGAAGGCCTTAAAAAGTCTTATAAATGATTCATCAGTGCCAATATGACGTAAAGCAAAAAGTACACTATCAATGTTTGCTACAAGTGATTCGAGTGGTTGGCTTTCAGAGTAAAAGATTCTAAATAGATTGGATAACCAAATGGCAATAAAACGTGATGAGCAGTGGCGTGTAGCAGTAATGCTTGTGAAATTAGAATTTAGACTTTTTAGTTCTAGGTACATTGTATTTGCATACTCTAATTCATTTTGTATGAACTTTTCAACCCCAGTATCTTGAAGATGGATGGGTATTTGCATTTTTAATAGCTCCTTTAAGTTGTAATGTCAATGATTAATCTGTCAGTAAGATTGAAGATAAGTATTTCCTCAGGCTTAACTTCAATATTAGTATTTTCCTTAAATTCTGAATCAGTAATGCTTGCAATTTTAGTGTCATCTGTGTCTTTAATGCAAGCATATATTTTCATACTCTTAATTCCCTTAATCTCATTAACAGGAGCTATAAAATCTTGATATTCAAAGCTGATGCCCATATCAGGATAGTTATTAGTTACAATACGTTTGTATATATCTCTTATTTGCATGTCTATGTTAAGATATATGTGATTCTTAAGATCAAGTTGATATTTTACTTTAAGGTATACGTATTTTTTCTTTCCTAAAGATATTTTATAGCTTTTGAGTTGATTATGAGTGTTAAGGCCATCAATTGTGATACTACCATTAAAGAGTGTACCTACAGGCATAGTTGAATAAAGCACTTTCCAAAGTTTGGCTTTAAATGTAGAATCAGTGATATCAGTTTTACTAGAATTTAGTAAAGAGTCATTTAATATAAGATAAATATCAGCTGTTCCGGCTTTAGAATCAATATTGACGTACTCTATTTCTTTAAGTTTAAGCAATGATGAACGAACCGCATCAAAGGTAGTACTCTTAACACTTATGTGCTCTTCGATTGCCTTAAAGTATTCGCCACCGGGACTTACTTTAGAGAAAAATGAATTAAGTTCATCAATGATTTGTTCTTCAATTGTTGCAAGTGAGGTTGCAATAATATTGTAAATGGAGGATGGGTCATTATTAATGACAATCCCATGCATATCTCGTAAGTATGCTCGTTTGGCATTAACTATTTGTTGGATATTCTGTTTTAGAATACCAAAATCAGGATCAAAAAGAATGCTCATATTCTAATCTCCATATCTAAAGTGTCGTTTGCAAATTCAAATATAATGTTTAATGTGTTATTTTTAGTAATTGTTTCAATGTTGACAACATCAATCTTGAGGTCTTGTATAATGCTTGAAAAGTAAGTTTTAATTTGTGTTAAAGAGCTTGTCTTAGCAAACCTTGTAAAGAAATTATAATCAAATCCCCAATTAGGAGCATTCTTAAGACTACCCTTTGGAGTTCTTAAAAATATAAATAAACGTTGCTTTTGTTCATTTATTCCACTAGTTAATGCTAAGTCTTTTTTAAAAACCAAATTAAATTGGTTGTCAATCTGTAAATCCAATCTTTAACCTTTTAATGATTCTAATTTAACCTTTAACCGGTAGTAAATATAGCACTATTTTGGCAAAAACCTATTTTAGTAACATATTTATTTTAGTTGTAATTTTTACAAGATTGCTGTAAAAGCTAGGTTCAACACTAGCATTTCCAATGACCCGTAAATTTTGTAGACAAGAAACAATTTCTTCTAATACTGCCCTTAAGCTTGTATTGTTAGCTTTAATGTCTATGGGGTTTTGTATGTCAATTGCAAAGTCATTAACTTTGATAGTAGCATTTTGCATGTTAATTGGCCTTAGAATATAAAAATAGTTTTTGTCAAAATAATGATTATCATCCTCATTAAAAAGGTTAATACTACTTTGAAGTAAGATTACCCCGTCATTTTCTTTAAGATTAAAATGCATGTTTGATATATTGCGTGTCTTAATTTCTAAGTCTGTGTGTCCAGAGAGCAAAACAACACCTTCTTGTGTAGAGGCGTTAAAAGATTTGATTATTCCTATTTTAGAGATAAAAATGTTTCTATAAGTCCATAGTTTTATTTCTTCTTGTGTTAACGGGGAGCCTTTCATTTGGCTATTCATTCTGTATATTTCATAATTCAAGTTCATTTATTTAGCTGTCCCATTTATTTCTAAGTAATTAGAGTCATCATAAAGCTTAAGGATAAGTGAGCATTCACCAGTATTGCTTAAGATAGCATTAGACTCTATAATACTGCTCTTAACTTCTTTTCCAAGCGAGTCAATGAATTTTACCCTGTCACCAACTTTCAGTTTGTGTGTGTACATAACTTTGGCATTCCAATATATAAATCTTATACTTAAAGTACTGCCAATAGTAATCTCTTGTTGAGGAATAAACTCAAGACCAAAATCTTCAAGAGGTAGATAATTTGTATTTTGCTCTGCAGGTGTGGCGTTAGTAAAAATGTAATTACACTCAACATGAGTGTTCCCGAGAGCCGATTCTTTAATAAGTTGTGTATGCTCCTTAGGTACAATATCTGTTCTAACACTTTGAACATACTTTTTAGTTATCTTTTCAAGAAACTCAAGAGGAGTATTTGCACAAAAACTTTCTGTTATAATTTTTGTTCTCTCAGCATAGCTCATATTGATAATGCATTTACCAGGAAAAGCTGATTTAATTGCATTCTCTACACTCATTCCCTGGAATTGATTTATTTTAAGCTTGCGATTGAAATAATTACTTTTTGTTGCCAAATGAATTTCAAGGTCAACACTAAAATCTCCATTGGGATAATCAGTACTCATAGGAACACCCAAATAACCTGCCATAATAAAGTCATAATCTTTAGAGTCTGCGAACTTTTTATAAGATATTTTTACAATATCTCCTTCATTTACATTATCAGTAAAGTCTATAGGTAGGTTCCAAAGGGTTAGCTTGCTTTTCTTTGCACACACATAATTGTTACTTGAGTACATATCAGATATTGATATGTCAATGTGTATTCCATCTTCAGTTTTAATTATAATTTTAGGCTTTTCTTCTGATGTGATATTCTTAGTGCTAGTTTTACTTGGATTATAAAATTCGATTTTGAAGTCGTATTTGATAAGTCTACATTCCATGAAGTTATCCTTTATATATTGAAAATGTTTTAAGAACTTCTAAGGTAAGACTAATTTCAACCTCATCAAGGTATACTGTGTCCTTAAGGGTAAGAGAGGTAATTGCAACAATACCCCTAAACCCTAAAGTTGGACTGTAGAAACTAAATGGTACACTCTCTTCAACTCTATTAATAAGTTGTTGTTTTGCCAGATTACTGGTATGAGGAAAGATTAACTTTCCAAAAGCCGTATTAGCCGAGAATTTAAGCAGTTCCTTATAAGCACTAGTTAATACAGCATTATTTAATGTGATAACTTCACCAGTGAAAGTTGGATTGTAACTTACATATTCAGATTTACGTGTGTAGTAGTCAATTACAGGACGCTTTGAACATGTTGTGGTGTAAGTTGTGCTAATTAGTTCAGTTTTGGGTAAGATGAAAAATCCTTGTGGAACGTATCCCAGTCCCTTAAAGTCCATCCTTGGACATAAACTTAAGAAGTTATATGCCATAAACACACTAGAAATTTCATTGAATGTTTCTTTAAGGATACTTGTTACTTGTGATGGAGTAAGCTTTAAGAAGTCTAGTGTTGCCTTTACTGGTGCTGTGTCTTTATATTTATGAATGAAGTCTGTTGTAAGCTGTGGTATCATATTTAAATGCTCCTTAAGGTGTTCTTATGCTTGCGTCTGTTTCTAATTTTGATTCAGTATCAGTACTTAAGAGTGGTGAATGGCTTTTATCTGTTGTAGGTTTTGAACCAAATAACCATTTGTATGCCCAATTAGGCAGTGTTAATTTTAGAATTTGATTTCCAAGCTTTATAAGCCATTCGTTAATGTCACCGAAAAAACTTTTAATTCCGTCTATTATGGGCTCAACAATATGTGTTTTGACGGTAAAACCTGTTAACCATTTAGCTATGGTTTCTATTTTTTCCAACATGGGTTGGAATACACTAGCTGAAAGTTTTCCAAATGAATCTTGAGCTTTATCCAGACTATCCTTAATTTTTTCAGCTTCACTAGCATAAGTAGGAAACTCAAGAGAGTTCCAGTCCTTAATAATTTCTTTTAATTTGTCTGTTCTGTAATCAAAGGTATAACCAGTTGCTACTCTGTCATATTCCATTTCGGCTCGTTCATTATATTTATCAGTAAATTTATTAAATGAACTCATAATGTTATAAAGAGAACCGCTTTTGCCTTGCAAGAATTCTGCTACTGCAGTAATAGCAGAATTCTTATCACTAACAACCCCGGTAGATTTAAGCTTTGCAGCAAATGCTACAGCCTGCTTAAGATTATCGTCATTGTTTTGACCTAAGTGTTGTAATACTTTTCTAAGAGTCCCAGCAGAGTTGAGAAAATCTTCTCTTTCAATGCTGTTCCCAAAACCAGGTATGCCTTGAAGCATGCTATCAAGTTTGCTCTTTTCATTTGTTTTAAATACTCTTGAAGTAATTAAGTCAAGCTTTTGAAATCTAGCATCATTAAGTATAGATTTTTTTGCAAAATTCAAGATATCACCAATACCACTTTGAAAGGTATGACCCACTATATGTCCAAGAGCAGTTCCAGTAGCAATTTTCAAAATGCTACCGCCTTTAAGAATACTTTTTTGGATAGCTTTGTGAAGTATTGTTTCCTTATGCTTGCCACTTTTCATTTCTTCATATTCTAATCGTCTTCGGTCTTTACTTGACATAAGTGAACGCTTGAATGCTTTTTTTCTAGCTTCCTCAAATTTGTATCCTAGCTTAACAAGTTTTTTAGTTTCAGTAAATCTAAACTTTTCTACCCTTTCTCGTAATTTCTCATATTTGGTTTGTTTGGCTAGTTCACGTTTCTTCTCAGATAAGTTATGTTTTAAGATATCTTTAGTGCTCTTTAGAGAAGATTTTTTAGGTTTAATTAAATGTTCTAGTTTAGAAATGTCTTTTTCTAATGATTTGCGAGTTGATGCATGATCTAGCACTCCTGTAAATTTAATTGTAAATTTTGGAGTATTCATAACATTCCCTTAGAGAGAGTCATTTCAAATATTTGCTTTTCAAGTTTCAGATTCGATATTTTGTAAACCTCATTTAGTTCTTCGTAGTTCAATGTTTTGACTTCATTTAAAGTGCAAATACCCATGATAACAGGAAAGAAATATTTGTTTTGTTTTATCTCTTCAAGTAACTTAAAATATTCAAGTTTGGTTTCATTAAAGATTTTACTTCCATTATGGATTTTCATCCTGTATCCCCATTGATGTTTGTTGTGACTTGATATTTTGTATTATCTGTTCATAATTCCAACTATCATTAATGTAATCAAATTGTACAAATCCATCAGCATTATTTAGATAATGGCTTAAGTAAACTAAAGTTGGTTTCTTAAAGTCAGGATCTGATTTGAATACATCAAACTGAATTGAGTAAAGTATGTACTTAAGATAATCTTTGTAGTAAGTAATGTACTCTCTATTTTCATTTAAAATAAAGTAAAATTCATCTAAAAAGCCAGGTTTAATCATAAGGTCTGTTATTGCTCTTAAGTATTCAAGATTATTAAGTTTTTTGATGCCTTCATTTTGTGAAAATCCTAATATAGAGTCCCATTCGTAAACGGGCAGTACTCTTACTTCAAATGTAAAAGTCTTATCTTTAGTTAATATATTCATTTTGTAACGCGTAATCATAAAATCCTCCTTAAGCGTTCAAAATTAGGTGTTTACTGTGCAGTTAACCGCTCTGATTTCAAATGTAACCTTTTCAGCTTCAGCAGAATAACTTCTTGAAGGTTCTTCTGCAAAAAATGCATATTGAGATACAATTTTGATGTCTTCTAAGTCATTGAATACTAAATCTAACATCTTTGCAGTTTTACTTTGATGAGTATTATAAAATTGGTCTTTTGAAAGCTTTGTTAGCAATTTGTACTCATAAGATCCAATTGTAACTTCAATATTGAATATGAAAGTAATGGTTCTAGGATCCCTGAAGCTAACTACGGGGAAACCCCTATCTTCACTGCTAGCTACCGCTCTTGTTGTAGGTTCACTTGTAAGTTCTAACTTACCACCTTGAACTTCATTCCCACCAATTGAAAAAAATATGTTCCTTAAATCATAGTATTGTTCCATTCTCAATTCTCCTTCAAGCTATTTAGATAACTATTTATATCTTGTGCTGTAATGTTTAAAAGGACAGCGTTCATAGAGTGGTTATAAGTAATCTCTATTGATAAGAAAAGCTTTAGCTCGGGTGTTGGTGATATGTGAATCTTAAGCTTGGAGTAAGCAACAATAATATTCCTATCAATGAAACGTTTAAGCATACATTCAACAGCAGCACTGTAAGCATTATCTCTTTTTCCTGAGAGTTGTAGTTCTGATAGTTTACTATTCTGTCTACCATTAACATTCCATACTCTAATAAGCTCGGATGTAAGTTCAGATTTGATATAATGATAAGTAAATAATTCGTCAATGGGAGTTCCTTCAAGAGTTACTCCTTCCTTAAAAGCCATAACACCATCAAGACCAGTCTCATTAAGCAATGAGTAAAAGTTAATATTAGCATTCCTAAGTTTACAGGTTATAGAATCATCAGTAATAGGACTCATACCGCTAAACTTAAGTCCATAAGGGTTTACAGCATGAAATATACTCGCTTCATGTAAGTATTTAGATATAAATCTTAAGTGTAAGTATTCCTCTCCTTTAGAGTGGATAACAATAATTTTAGATTTAGAATTCGTACCATTTTTAAACAACGCTTTTATTTCAGATTCTTTTGTTGCAAATACAAAGAAGTGAGCAGGGTCTTTAAAATGAGTATAATCATCCTTATATATTGTAAGCCCATCACCACCATCACTGTTACTTGAATAAGTATTAATAAGGGCAACAAAAGTATATCTATTGTCTCTAAGTTGGGTTTTAATTGCCTTTGCTTCGGTTCCCTCTTTATATATAAGTAGCTTGACTGATCTAAGTCCGGCATCACCTGCTGAGAAGAATGCTTGCATTGCTTTTTTTAGGTATTCTCTCTCCTTATTAAATTCATCCTCACCATTACTTCCTTCTTTTTCAAGTGCCTCGATTTGTTTTTCAAAGCTATTTATATTTAAGTTTAATATCTTTACCTTAGGTGTTGAATCATTGAGTTTGATCTTTGCACATTTATACACTAGTAAGGGTGTATAGTAACTTACATAGTTTATATCTAATTCAGAATGTGCCAAATTCACACTGATTGTATCTTGTGGCATTCTGTTCTTCCTCCTTAATTTGGTTTTCTTTTACTTGCACATTAGCTTTAAAACCACAACTTGCACAGTATGCCAACTGACTATAATTGCTCTTGATATCAATAAGACCAGAATTTTGCATATTGGTTGTAGCATAAATGTAAAACTTTAGATCTATTTCATGAGTGCTTATACCTTCTTCAGGTTTGAATGTAAACCGTTGGGTACCTAAGTCATGTAAAAAATCACTAAATAACGTATAAAGTGACATAAGTCTCTTATATGCATTCTTATTAACGTTTGCAAATGCCATGAAATAGATTTGGAAACAGATACCAAATTCATTTACATTTTTGTAAAATGAACCGGTTCTTAAGTTGTGATTAAAGAGACCTAAGGTATTTTCAAATTTTATTGCAAGGATATTGGGCTTTTTTATTGTATGTTCAGACATGTATGGATGGTTATGCGTATTTATAATATCAACATCAAGTTTATGAATGCTTGCAAATTTAGTGAAGTCTTTTAAAACTGATATTAGAGATTGATTTATAGTAGCAATATCCAGTATCATTCATTTATCCTATATTCAATGGTCTTAAGCATAAGTCCGCTGCAACTGAGTGGTACCTCAGGTGTTTTGCTACCCCTTCTCTTTTTTAAAGCAATTGTCTTAGGAGAGAGTGCAGGTTTTACTTTAGATGCTAATACGTAATTTTTATAATATTCTATAAATGCATTTCCCAAAGCATTCATACCATTTTTAATGCCTTTATTAAATTCGTTATTCATATAATTGGTATTAACGTATTCTCTAAACTGAGAAGAATTAGCTACTTCAGTCAAGTGCTTACGTATAGGTAAATTCTTAGTACCCATTTCATGTATAAATGCTACCAAAGCACGTCCCCCAAACCAACCAATCTCTAATTCTACTTCTCTAAAACCTTTTATCTCCATTCCAAACCCCGTAAAATTAAAGTCTTATAACCAACGCTAGAGTCAATCTTTATAATTTCAAAAAATGAACCCTCAAGTGATACTCTGTCTTTAATTTCAAAATTAATCTCAGCATTTGTGTAAAGCTTTGATAAGTTTTCCAAGTCATAAATATTAGAGTCATTAATTTTTACAAGTTCTTGTGGAGAGATATCGATAATAATTCCAACAAATTGAGTGTAATTATTTTTATCGAAATTAATCTCAGGGCTTTCAAACTCATCATCATGCGAATATGTTCCTTTGTAAAACCGGAAGTATGATTCTTCACGAAACCTGCCAATCATGCGATCTGCCATACTAGCAAGTCTTTCTCTTGTACTCATTACACAACACCTATGCAGTAAGTCTTACGTGCTCCTGACTTAATTTGTGTGAGAAGCTCTTCAAAAGAAGAGCAATAATCTTTACCCCCACAATTCAATTCGGTGCCTGAGGATGGATAATAATCAATCTCAAGCTCACCAAATTTTTCTTTTTTGATTTGTTCAAGACCAAACTCACGAATCACACCAGAACGCTTTAGATGGCAACCTATGTGATAATAAAGCAGTAGAGATGCTTGACTAATATTTAATGTGCTAAGGTTAACACCA
This sequence comes from Borrelia hermsii DAH, assembly GCF_023035675.1. Classification (NCBI taxonomy): domain Bacteria; kingdom Pseudomonadati; phylum Spirochaetota; class Spirochaetia; order Spirochaetales; family Borreliaceae; genus Borrelia; species Borrelia hermsii. The sequence goes on from NZ_CP073139.1 coordinate 43,295, forward strand.
CGTGTATTAAGTATCATCTCAAGTAGCTTTGCTTGTTCTTCAAACTTTGCAAAACTTAAATCCTCTTCAGATAAATCTAAGAGAGCTTTAATTCGTAAGTAAAGCTCTCCAAAACCTTCTGATGATTCTACATCACTATCCATAAGTCACAATTCCTTAACTTTGCTTAATATCAACTCTTAAAATAGTCTTCTGTGTTGCCAAAAGTCCACCAAGTACAAAATCAATGTATGAATGAGCAATATCAGTTGAATCCTTATCAACTTGTTCATTTGGCATTGGTAACATATATTTACTTGGTTTGAATTTAATTAGTTCTGCATTTAATGGATAAATTAGTATCTGATTTGAGAGTAAGTTACTTGTCTGTATATATACTTCTTGTCTATTATTTACAGCTTTAATAGTCTTAACCAAAAAGTCTTCCCAAGAGTCAGTTGAAAAATAAATATTAGATGATGAGGACGCATTTGGTATTGCATATGGTTTTACAAGTTTCAAACTGGTTGCTTGGTCAACTAATACCATCATAGGAGTAGAAAATTCATCACCAAGTTCTAACTTTGCAAGTCCTGATTCAATCTTTTCAAAGATCTTATCCATCTTATCTTTATCACTACTGCTTACTTCTTCTTTGACTTGATCTGGCATATTAAGTAGGCCATACATATTAGGAAGCATACGTTTTTGATTCTTTCCATCTTTTTGGATTGAAACAGTACCCGTTAATATGAAGTGATTTATAAGTTTAATAATCTCATTACTTGCAAGCTTATATGCTTCCTTGAAAGGCAATAAATTATTATTTACATCGCCTGCATAATCATTATTTTTATAAAACTTATTTCTTCTATCTTTATAAGCATTAGCAATAGAAATATTAAACTCATTAAAGTTTTGAGGACTAAAGTTAGGATCTAAGATTGATATATCCTCATTTGTTAAGTTAAGTTTAATCTCACCTTTGGAACTGATACTTGTAGCTTGGATCCTTTTCTTTATATTTACTTTAGCAAGGTTTACAAGTTGTTCAAGCACTTCTCCATCTAAATGACTAGTATCTCTTACCTTAGCAATAGCTTGAATGTCTTCAGCTGGTACGTACTTTCTAACAAGTTCCCTACGTTGTGCTTGCATTATATCTTTTAATAAGTAGCCTTTAGCAAGTAGTGTCTCTTTATTAAAATGCGAACTTAAATGTTTGCGTGCTAAAGTATCAATCTCATTAATACGAGAAGCCTCACTTAATAATTTATTTTCTTCTTCCAAGCGTGCTTGCGTATCGGCAAGCGCCTTTGATATCCTCTCATTAATACTTAAATTCTGACTATCAGATTCTCTTGTTGCTTTATATGCTTTATATTCTTCATATTCCTTTAAACTTAAAGTAATACTATTTTTATCCTCTTTATTATCCTCTGTACTTTGCATCAAGTTATCCTCTTGTGTATTATTTACATTTTCTTGTGTTTTTTTGTTCATAAAATCTCCTTTTAGCCTTCATAAAAAAATAATTTTGCTCTTAAAGCGTCAAGTTCTCTTTGACTTAACGTATTGCTTGATTCTAATTCCTTATATTTAAGGGTTAATTCTATAAGTCGCAAATCTCTCTCATACTTTTCTTCTTCAGTTAGCACATGCAATGAATTAAATCTCATGTCTAAGTAGTAATGCTTACCCAGTTTACTATTACAATTAATTTCTAGCTCTTCTTGAACACCTTTTAGAAAGTCATAGTAATTCGATCTGTCCCCCTTACCATCACTTCCCAGTCCCTTAACTTGTTCATTAAAGCTCCTTGTTAGTGGTTCTTTTGTGTCAGCACCTATCTTTGCTTTTACTAATGCTAATGCTTCCTTTAAATAGGTTAAGTCATACTTAATAACCTCCAGTGAGGCATCTGGTGTGCCACTGTAAAATATTCCTTCATTATTTAAGTTGGATTTAAGTCTAGAAAGCTCTCTTTCTAAATCTCTATTTACACTCTTAAACGTGCTTATATGATTCTCATTTAAATCATTTCTTTTAAAGATATTAGGAAATATGCTCGCCCTATCATTAACACCCTTAGTTAAAAGTTCTAATGAGGTTGTAGCATTACTTAAGGCATCTTGTAATGATACTAATGATTCATCCCTGTAAAATAAAAAGTTATGACTCTCTATTCGCTTTTCTATTTCTTTATATATTTGTTCAAAAAGATATATATTAAGCAAAAAGCTTTGCGTATAACATGGGCTGTATGCTTTAAGCACATAATCATAATTGGAGTGTATGATTACCCTGCTCTTATGAATCTGTATTTCCTTATAAGATATCTTCCCATCTGTATTTACTTTTAAAGTATATGTTATATAAGTAGCATCAGGCCCCTCATCACGAACATTACTATAATCAAGATACATAAACCCAATAGGCAATTCTTTATTTACTTCCAAGTGTAAATCTTGTAGCTGATCTGCTGTTTTAACTAAAATGTATCCAACACCATTAAAACGATAACTAATAAGACACTGCAATAATGTTGCTTTTAGCTCTATTTTTAACGTTTCTAAAGCATCATTAACATTCAAAGCAGTAGTTACACTATTTAAAGTGATTCCATTCTTAAGGCAATCTTCTGCTACATTTGAAATGTAGTTTCTAAAAAATATTGAATATTTATATAAATCTCTTGAATTAATCTTAAAATTTAAGCTCATGGCTTATTTAACCTTTAACGATAGCAAGTATAATGCAATATTTAATTTTTGCTAATTATTTCTAACAAAAAATTAAATAATTTTTGTAAAAAAATGACGGAAAAAAATAATTGACAGAAAGTCAATTAAATAAGGGGCTAGTTAAATAAATTTACTTTACTAATAGTGATATTAATGCTAAAAATATTCCTATATTAAGGGTGATAAGAGTCCCAAACATCCAATTATGTAGTCTTAATGTACTCTTAAATTCCATTCTGTTAAATTCCATATCTTTTCTAACAAGAGAAATTTCATTGCTCACAGATGCAATGTCAGATTTTAATTCATTTCTAACAGTATCAATCTTTACATTTAGATTATTCTCAACATTATTGATTTTATTATCAAGTTCATTGAATTTAGTATCAATCTTGTTATCTAGTTCAGTAAATTTAGTATCAATCTTGTTATCTAGTTCAGTAAATTTAGTATCAATCTTGTTATCTAGTTCAGTAAATTTAGTATCAATCTTGTTATCAAGCTCAGTTTTGACTGCTTTAATCTCAGCTTGCAAGCTTGACTCTACCTTTTCAAGTTTTATATCAAAGTTTTCTTTTAAAAACTCAATATCTTTATGAGTAAGCTCATTACGATAATATCTGTAAGACAGATCAATAGCAATCTCTCTATTTATCCCAGCTTTGGTAAGTTCTGCTATAACCATTTGTTGTGTAATTACTGGTTGTGCAAGTCCCATAAAAATCTCCTTATTTAATTATTATATAATATTTTAAGTGTTATAGGAACCTTCTTTTAGTAAAATGTGCTTTAAGAGAACGTATACCCAAAGTCAATAACATATATGCTGCTGAGAGGCTATCTAATGAATCATCAGCACTCTTTCCATCTCCTTTGTACTTATAAATATCAGCAATAGCTGACTTGCTTGAATAGTCTAGAATACTTAAGTTAGAACTTGCAAATGGTCCTATTAACGTAGCAATTCTAGTAAATTTATTACTTATAGGTTTAATTGGCGCAATTCTAAACTCATGACTCATACCTGCTCTAAGTTTAAGAAAGGTTTTAGTCACATTCCCATGCCCAGAAGTATCATCCCTATCTTCAACATATAGTGTATGTACATTAAGGTTTGTCAAAATAGTTTTAATTGTATTTAATACCTTAGGATCACTGACTGGTAACTTCTCTTGAAATATAAATGCATAATACTTTTGATCTACTCTTTCTAAAACACAAAGGGCAGTATTATCACCTCCAATGCTGTATGCAGGATCTAAATATGCTATTGGACTTATAAATTCATGATTACTTGTAAGATTAATATTGGTAAATATCGAATCGTATGAGGCAACCCATTCTCCCAAAAGTACCCTTGCTTTATATGTTGGCATGTCTTTATAAATCTCTTCTTGGGTTTTAATAAATTCTTTTGATATTAGTTCATTATCATATGTTGTAAAGTTATATGTAGCATAAGTTTTTTTATTATCAATAAAATCAGTTTTAAAAAAATGTTCTGGACTGTCTGGATTTGTATCAAATATAATAGTTTCCATACCTACTCTAAGTCTCTTTAAACATTCTATTAATGTTTCTTTATGCAGTGTAGTTGCTTCATTAACGTAAATAAGAGCGGAATTACTTCCTCTAAACCTTTCAAAATCACTTGCCTTATCTCCACCATATAGATTGACTCTTAAGGAGTCTATTTCAAAATATGATGTATTAGAAAACTTTGGCGTAAAGGGTACTCTTAGCATGCTAGCAATCTTTTCAAACTGCCCTAAAACATTAATCTCTAATGATTTTTGGGAATTACCTAATATAAAATTATTGGTATCCTGCTTATAAAGATGTCTATTCTTAATGAGCATCTTTAGATATAAATAGCAAGCCAAGAATGTTTTACCACTGGCAATACCACCTGACAGGATAATTTTACTTCGATTATTATTCTCAATTAATTTTAAAACCTCACATTGTTTCTTAGTTAAATATGTCTTTTCAAACCCTCTAAAATCAATAACAGTTGCTTTCAGTTTAATTAAATCTGCTATATCAATACCAAATTCACGCTTGTATTCTTTTTGCATTTCCTTAAAAAGAGGTAGTTTATATATATCCATTTCCTAACCTTTAAATTTAAAATTTAGATCTCACATCAACATCAGTAGCTTTAAGCTTAAGCATTGTCTTATAATAAAGTGACATCTTCTTAAGTTCTCTTTCCCTTTTAAGTTCATCCAGTTTAAGTTTTAATTCTTCAAGCCTCTTACTCTCTTCATCTGAATGCGAAAGATTATTATCTCTAATTTTATTATCAAAACTTATAATCTTAGATTCTAATACTTCTATCTCGTGATTATGGGCTTTAAGTTCCAACTCTAAATAACGACTAAATGAATTTATAAATTCAATTCCCAACATGCTTCTGGCCATACTAAACTGACTTTTAAGATCACGCGCTTGGGCTGTACTTTGTGAAGCATGAATCAAAATATTAGTTAAAGTATCCTCACGAATAGTAAGCTTAGCAGTTTCTTTAACGTATTCAGGGTCATCCTTAACCTCTTCCCACTTGCGTCTCATCTTTCCTACATTAACACGACTTACTCCCAGCTCTTTTGCTATTTGTGCGTCATTAAGCCTGCCTTCTTTAAAATACACAACATAATCATCAAATGACTTCTTTACTCTTCTCATATCTCTTTAACCCTAGTCTAAATTAACAAAACTTAACAAAAACTAATATAAACTCTATAACAAAACAATCAACTTTACAAAAACAATTAAGACTTATAAATAATATAGATAGAATCCAAGAAAAAACCCTAGTATAGGTTATACTGTATCTAAAGATTAAAAAAGGAGAATATTATGAATAAACATATAATATTATTAATACTTTTCAGTGCATTATTCTTGTATTGTCGTAATGGGGATGAAACAACACAAAGGAAAGCTAATCATGAAACAATAAACGGGTTAACAGAAAATACAGGAACAACTCAAAAAACACCTGAGGAAACATTAAGAGACAAGTTAAATGCTATCGAAAAATCAAATCTAGATTTCTTAAAAGATGCTTTAAATGATAAGGAAAAGTTTAATCAACTTCTAAATCTAGATGAAGGAAAGATAAAAGCTGCACTTGAGCATATAAAGAATCAACTTGCAAATTGTAATGACGAACAAAAGAAAACTTTTAAACAAGTTTTACAAGGATACTTTGACACAATGAGCGATAATAAGTTAGATGAAATTCAAGCAAACGCAATCAGTGGTTGTCAAGCAGGTGGTTAAAAGCACCTCTTATAATCACAGATGAAAGTTAAGAAATAGTATTTAAGAAAGGAAGATTTAAAAGAGTAAAGCCACAAACAAAGATAAAGAAAACAAATAAGGAAAATAAACGAATAGGGATTGTTAGAAAAAATAGTAAAGATAAATAAATTAAACTGGTTACAAAAATGGTAAAAGAAGATAAAAAGTAAACAATTGGTTAACAAAGAGAAAGAGGTTAAATTTTAAAGAGCAATACGTACCATTGTAAAATGAAGATCCACTAAAAAGACAAATAGAGTATATGTAGAGGATATTTTCAAGTATTTGTTAAAGATAGGATAAAGTATACTAGAAATATTAACCTAACATATCAAAAAGTACCCTTTCTATCTACATAAAGTACCTTAGAGGGGGTATTTTATATACAATGAAGCGACGTTAGAATTGACTTACAATACAAGTATTTGCTAACATTTTTGTAACTAATTTTAAATATTTTTAAAATCTTTAGTTAACAATAAAATGCATGAAAAGGAACTCTTAACTAACAGTAATCTTAACTTTATAAATGAACTAATAAAGCAAAATGAATGCCTCAATGAAGAATTGTCACAACTTAAAAGTACACTTAAGAGTAAAAATAAAGCTTCAAAACAATCAAAAAACACTCCTGTAAGATTCTATCTAAATGACAAAACAACCAAACTAGTAAAAAAATGTATAAAAAAGCTTATACAAATCAACCCAATCTCTGGATGGTTTGTATATATCTTAAGTATTACTGGTTGCAGAGGTGTTGAGATACAAAATGTAAGACTATCTGATGTATCAAAAGAAACAAGCAGCGATGGTGAAGTATTCTATTCTCTTCGTGTTAATGTAGCAAAAAAGAGAAGTAGTATCTGCATAAGAGAAGTAGTTATTAGTGAGTCTGAATTTGATGCTATTATGCAAATACATCAAGAACATTTTGCAAGCAAAGGAAAAGACAAAAGGCGTACTTATCTTTTTCAAAAGAGTAAACACAAATTCCGTGACAATAGAATTAGCATAATTAAGATTTCAAAACAATTTAAATCATTGCTTCTTAAAGCAGGATTTAGGTATCGTAAATCTTTACATATATGTAGAAATATATTTATTGCCTCACTAAAGTCTAAAGGATACAACTCATTTGAAATTAAAGAACTTATGAAATACTCATCTACTACTGAGATTGATAATGTTTATGGACTCTCCCCTGCAAGTAAAATTAATGCTTACAAAGATATCAAAACTAGCTTGAAATAACTTACAATTTTTGCTAATTTATTATATACTTCTACTAAAGTTATTATCAAAATTCATTTTACCGCATATAAATATGTACAAATATAAATACCTAAGAACCAATCCTTAGGTATTTTTTCTAACAATAAATTATTTGCTAAGCTCTAGTTTTTGTCAATTATTTAGTGTATAATACATATAAATCCTGAAAGTTTCAACCAATATTTCATTTTTAAAATAAAAAAAGACTCTACTTCTCTCAATCTTTTAGAGTCTTTTTTTATACAACAAATTAAGAATACAAATTCACGCTTGCACTTTAAACATTTCAAGTTGAATATAACGAGTATTTTTACAACTCATACTTGATTTACTGGTTCTATATGAAGTTGCAAGTATTTCATGTTTAGTATGCCCAAAAGTATTAGCAATGCCAGTTGAACGAGCTATATAATTAACATTAAGATTATATTTCAAGAAAAGTTCTAAAACCCTTAAATCATCAAATTCACTTATTGCAAATTGCCAATTATATCTCTTCATCTCTACAATGAGCCTCTCAAGAGAATCTAAATTCCACCCCCGATTATCAGCAAGACTTCCACGTGAAATTGAATATGGTGGATCAAGATATACAAATGTTGAAGCAATCTTATCACGCTTAGGTAGAGCACCCAGAAAATCAAATATATCACGCGAAGTAAATATTGCACAATCAAGCATCTCTTTTGCTCTAGACTTATAAGTCTTAAGCATACCCAGAAATAATCTCTTAGAATTGCTTCTATCTAACCTCATAGTTAAGTTACATGAACCATATAGAGAATACAAACTTCTTAAAACCATATATTCTATCTTGTCTTGATTTTCATTTATAATTCTGTCATAAATAATTGCGTCTCTTACCTTCTTGTAAAGAACATCAGGATTGCGTCGCAAATAATAAAAAAACTTATAAATAAACTGAGAATTATCATTGAGTATATTGTAACAAGCTAATGGTTTTGCAAAAAAGATTGCGCCTGTTCCAAAAAATCCTTCAATATATGCAGTATGCTTAGGAAAAAGACTTATAATACCCTTACTATAACGATACTTATTTCCTTCTCTAGCTAGCAGTTTCAATGTTTCCTAAACACTCTCCTTGATGTAATTTGATATTCAACTCCTCTTTCCTTAAGCATAAGTGAATCATAAAGCACTCTGGAATCGTTAGTTGCTATAAAATGATATCCTGATACACCTTTGATTTTTACTTCACTTATCTCAAATTCATGACTTGCGCATCTGTAAGAATGACTTATCCAACGCACACTTGTCTTAATGCCAAAATTTTGAAGTATACTGCATGGATTTACAATATAACAATTACTTTTAATGTATCCTAAACCAACAAATTTATGATAATTATTGTTAATATCATTGATACTAAACTGCAATTTTTTAAATTGTTCTATGTAATAATGAAGACATAAAAAGTAACATCCCCACTGACGTATTTCTAAAATTAACTTTGGATTATTTTGCGTTATTTTCATCTTTAACCTCTAACCTTTAATCTTTAACCTCTACTATCAAATTTAATACTTTGAAATTCAACTTCAAACAGCGATAAATCTTCAAAAAAAATTAACATAAGGTCCACAAACATAGAAGACCTGAAATGCTTATTTACAGAAAGACTTTTTTCCTTAATCTTAGTTATTCCACATATAGCTTTAATATGTGGATTCCTTAGGCAAAACCTTAAAAAAATATCAAGATAATGCCTCGCTAATGAACAAGTAAATTCCTCATCGTAAGGTTTCACAAGCACTACCGCTCCCTTCTCAACTACCTTGCTCAATAAAACTTCTTCAAATTCATCTCTTTGGTCCATCATCTTCTCTACAAGTTCAATTTTTGCATAGAGCATACTCAAAACTCCTTAGCTTACAATTATTTTTGATTGCAATATATCATTCCTAAAAAGGGATATCCTCATGAAACCCTTCATCAGAATCAACCTTATTAGTTGCTCTTAAAGCAGGTAATGGGCTTAGTATTTGAATCTCATCCACTAAAATGCTGCTCTTGCTTCTCTTATCACCAGTGCGCTTGTCATCCCAACTCTCATACCTTAAAGACCCATTAACTACAACTTGTTTCCCCTTTAAAAGAAATGCTATTAGTCTTTCTGCTCTACTCCCAAAAAGCACACAATCAAAAAATTGAGCATAATCTATCCATTCATTATTCCTTTTTATTCTCCTATTATTAGCTAAACCAAACTTCAAAATAGGAATGCTGTTGTTAACGTAAGTAATTTCACTGTCTCTAGTCAGACGCCCTGATAAGACTACTGAATTAATATCAGACATGAGAGCTCTCCTTATCCCTTAATCTACTCATAATTTCCATGAGTCTTAAATCATGATCAAGTCTTCTCATATCCTCTAAAAATTCTTGTCTTGAGTAATAATCATAAATTATTTTTTCTAAAGTTCTTTTGCTAAATTTACATAAAAACTTCACAACCTGATAAGTCATTAGTAAAAGTACTACCATAAAGCTAATCCTCATAAGCCCCCACCACCTTAAGCACTTACAATGGGAGTTGCAATATCAGACCATTGCTGCACTGAATCTAAACTACTAGCAAGAAAACTGATATTGCCACTTAACGATTTGAATCTATCTTTAATAGCTCGCTTGGTTGTATCTAAAGAAAATAGATTACCTTCAAAGCAATAATTTACATGCTCCATTAATGAAAATTCTGCAAATATTTCATCTATTCGGGATTTAAGTTTATCTTTCATAGGTTTTGTTGTCTTATATAACTCTTGTGTATGTCTATTCTTAGCTATCTCTTCTGCTTCTTCTATCTCTGTTTGCAAAGCACTAATTTCACTAAGACATCCTTTCAACAGATTATCCTTCTCTTTATCAATCTCCAGGTCAGTACATCTTACAAATTCTAAAAAGTCATCTTTATACTCTGATTCTGAAAAATATTTGTATATCTCACTACTCTCAATCCCTTCTTGAATTAGTTCACTTAAACTATCTAAATCTATATTCTCAATATCATACTTTGCTCTTAAAGTTTTGGCAATGCGACTTACTTCCGCTTCCATTCTTGAAACATCAAACATTACTTCATTAATAAACTTATCATCCCTCTCAATTACACAATTAATAGCTTCATTACCTATTAGAAAAAACAGATTCCCCTTACTTAAACCTGTACATAAAAGTTGTATTTGCACTTGAACGTAATACTTGAAAAAATATTTGTTTTCTAAGAAGTTACCATTCTTATTGTATTCAATTACAGCACTCTTTAAATGAATATTATCACTGCATTTAATTTCTAAAAGTTCTGCTTCCCCTTCTTGGTTTTCAAACCAACCATCAATTGTTGAACCAACCAAATTATCCCGTCCCTTAAACTTCTTGAAGTAATTATACTTATCTATCCCATTTGCATATTTATTCTTATGTAAAACAGCAATCTCATCAGAGTGTATACGTACAAATTCATCAAACCCTAAATTCTCAAGTATCTTTCCTTTCCTCATGCTTAAGTTCTCTTCAAATGAAATCTCTCTTCCTAATAATTTCAAGACCCTATCAAGCATTAATTTTGAAACACTCTCTGCTCCAATAAACATACTCCCAACTTCACTTGCTCCTATACGCTTTAATGAATTCCTTTGAATGTTAAAATCAACTTTGCTATTAAACTTGAAACATTCAGTTTTGCCAATTCTTGATAGCTTGCGTCCTATTCTGCTTATTTTACTTACACTTTTTTGTCTCTTATTAATCTGGTCTTGACTTTGATGTGCAAATGAATCAAATCCTTCAAACATTTTTTGATCATACAAACCTGGCTGCTCCATCCCTACCTCTACTATTTTCTCTTTTGTTTTTGTTGCTTTTATATTTGTCATTTGTAAACTCCTATTTTATGAACTACTAAAAATAATATAGCAAAAAATTGTTTTTGTCAAAACTTTTGCTATATTATTTTTTTGTTATTTTTAATAAAAACATTTTATAAAATGTTTTTATTAAAAATGGATTTACTTTTTAACGGGTATTGCATTATCATGATTAGTAGTAAATTCATAAAATAGGAGATTTAAT